>JASEIZ010000221.1:2059-3501 GCA_030017395.1 Desulfobacterales bacterium
ATGAGATGCAGGGCAATGTCAGAGAGCTGGAAAATATCATCGAGCGAGGGATTATCTTTTGCCAAAGCAATGTTATGGAAATAAAAGACCTGTTTCCTAAAATAGAACTGAAACCACCTTGTCTGAAATCGGATCAGGACATGTATATGTATTGCATGCACCTTAAAGACGCAAAGGGCTCGGAAATAAAGGAATTTAAAAAAGCAAAGGAAGAGATGATCCACCTGTTTCATTCATGGTATGTAAAGCAGGTTCTCCGGGAAAGCAGAGGAAACATTACCAGAGCCTCTGATATGGCAGGTATTCAAAGGCAATATCTTTACCGGTTGATGAAAGAAGCGGGAATAAACCACAAGCAGTTTAAACCCGACTCCGAACTAACCCAAACCTAACAATGATTACTGACCCCTGATCTCCGCCCTCTACCCCACACACACAAACTGTAACACAGATGTTACATTCCAGATGTTTATGTAACCCTGCAGGATACAAATCGTCTGTATCATAGAGCTTTTTTATCCAACAAAAAGCATCTAAAAAAATGCAATTTTTAAAATTACCAGTGCTATTAACATGTTAGATGCCAGGGCTGTTTTTAATCCCTGATGGCACATGTTTTGCTACCATTATAGACGAGACGATTCGTGGACTCCGGAAGCTTTGTATATTAACCCGACAGTCCAAAGTTTTCTAAAAAACTTTCAACTTCCCCCTTTGAAGGGGGAATACTTTCAACTTCCCCCTTTGAAGGGGGACTAAGGGGGATGTAATTTCTTGGTAATACTACTAAAACACCCCCCTGCCCCCCTCAAGGGGGGAATAGTTGGCTCCTTTCAAGGGGGGAATAGTTGGCTCCTTTCAAGGGGGGAATAATTTGGGATTTAATTATTTTGGTATGTTACGAGAACTTAGGGCTTTCGAGATATTAAGAGAGAGCATATAGAAGTAAAACTGCAATTTTAGTCATTGCGAGTAGAACAAAGCAAGCTCATAACACATTGACAGTTCATGAGATTGCCACGGCATCCACTTGAGGCGGATTCCTCGCAATGACTAAAATTGCAGTTTTTCAAAGATCAAACTAAAAAAGGAGGTGATGGGCAAAAAAGTGTAAAACCGGTTTTTATTAACCCGGCAAAATAATACCCGAACTTTGTCATGCCGGACTTGATCCGGTATCCAGCGTGTTCCCTTGGATTCCGGCTTTCTCCGGAATGACGGCTTCAGGATGTTTAATTGCCGGAGTAATAATTTTACATGAAAGATTATAACCGGTCAATAGCAATCGGTTAACTGAGTCATACTATTTAAGGAGGTCATAAATGACTGAAGAAAAGCAGGAAAAAAGAATGGGATGGGAGGCTGGTCGCGAGATCGAGGCTCAAAAAGCAACTATGGCTGAAAGAGCAGTCCTGTCCAAAGAAAATATTAAAACTTTGCTG
>JASEIZ010000222.1:0-3087 GCA_030017395.1 Desulfobacterales bacterium
TGCTTTTGCATATTCAGGATTAATTTTAATCGCTTCTTTATAGTGTAAAACAGCCTCATCAAGCTTTCCCTGAACAGACAACACATTTGCCAGATTATAATGCGCATCATCATATTCGGGATTAATTTTAATCGCTTCTTTATAGTGGAAAACAGCTTCGTCGAGCTTTCCCTGAGCAGACAACACATTTGCCAGATTATTGCGCGCGTCTGTTCTCCGAGAATTGAATTTTAAAATCTCATTATAATGGGAAATTGCTTCAACAGGCTTTCCCTGCAGAAATAATACATTTGCCAGATTATTGCGCGCGTCCGATTTATGAGAATTGATTCTGAGTGCTTTAATAAAATATAAAAGCGCTTCATCATACTTTTTTTTATCAATAAGAGCAACTCCCAGATTGTTTAGCGCTTTATAGTTATTTTCAGTTACTTTAACGGCATTTTCAAATAATGTAATGGTGTTTCTCCAATGACTTGCCTGGAAAAAAGTACACACTGTCAAGGCTGAAAGGATTATTACAGCAGATATTCCAAGGAAAATTTTCCGATAATGCCATTTCATCAGAAGGTCTGGAAGGCCCCATGCAACAATAATAAATAGCCCGGTCAGTGGTATATAGGTGTATCTATCCGCCATTGCCTGATCGCTGACTTGTACTAATCCGATTACCGGTATAAGGGTTCCAAAATACCAGAATAATCCAACTGCTACATAACGGTATTGCTTTAACAAATATATTGCTCCAAAAAATACGCTTACAATCAACAAGGCTGCTCCACAAATCTGCCAAACAGGCAATGTGCCTAACGGATGTGGATAATAAACCGCCAGATTGATTGGCCAGATTGTTTGAAAAACATAGCTTACATATGAAACAATCGCATTTGCGATACGGGTTTTCAGCGACAAAGCCTCTAAAGGCACTAATGCCCCACCGCTTTTCTGAGCAAAAAAAGTTAAAATGCATGAAATAGCTACCAGTATAAAGAAAGGAATTTTCTCCCCAATAAGTTTAAAAAACCTTTGCAGGTCAAACCGTGCCTCTTCGTCCGACAGTAAAGTATTGTCTTTAAATTGAAGTCGTTGAAGTGGCCAGAAGTCCAGCAGAAGTAGTACAAATGGCAGTGTTACAAGCATCGGTTTGGACATAAGACCCAGAACAAAAAAAAGCAAAATCATAAAATATCTGATCAATGCCGGCTTCTCAACATACCGTAAATAAGCCGATATAGTAAGAATCCAGAAAAAAGCGCTGAGCACATCTTTTCTTTCCGCCACCCATGCAACAGATTCCACATGAAGTGGATGCAAGGCAAAAAGAGCTGCGACAAAAGCGCTCCTCCAGAGGACTCCTGTCATCTTAAAAAAGGTGAAAAACAGTAACAAGGTGTTTGCAATATGAAACTGTAAATTAGTCCAATGGTGTCCCATTGGGTTCAATCCATACAACTCGTAATCCAGCATATGAGAAAGCCAGGTTATTGGGTGCCAGTTTGCTGAATGAAAAGTAGTAAATGACCAGATTAGGCCCTCAATAGTCAGGCCTTTCTGAACATGGATGTTTTTAGCGACATATGATCCATCGTCAAAATCGACAAAATCAAAGTTGATAACCTGCAAGTACGGAACAATAATAACGACGACCAAACAAAGACTTACTAAAATGATTATGCGGAAATCGGTTTTAGCGCTAACCATATCAGTCGTTCCCTTGTTCAGGCTGTATTTGGCGATAAGGACAGCCCGCCTGGTATAACTTTAGCCTGTTTTCTAAACCTATAGATAGCTCTTTTGCGCCCATTTTTTTGGCCAATTCAAGCCCTTTCTGAACTGTTAAAACTGCCTTATCAAAATTACCTGCCTCTGCATAGGAGGCAGCAAGAACATCCAGAGACAAGGGCTGATTATATTTTTGGAGTATGCATAGCTTTTCAGCCAGATTGACTGCCTTTTCGCTGTTTCTAAATTTTTCATTTGTTACATATATCCAGGATAGATTATATAAAGCGTCTGCCATATCCGGGTTTAATTGCAATGCTTTTTCGTAATATAAAATTGCCTTTTCAATTTTTCTTCTGTTTGCATATATTTTACCCAAATTATACCATGCTTCCGCATAATTGGGATTTATCCGCAAAGCTTTTTGATAATGGTAAACAGCGGTTTCAAAATTTCCTTGTTGAGCCATTGCGTTGCCAAGGTTATTATGAGCTGATTCGTATTTTGAATTTATCTGTAATGCCTTAAGATAATGCCTGATTGCTTCAGTAAAATTGCCCTGCTTTGCAAGCACAACTCCCAGATTGTTGTGCGCCTCAGCATAATCGTGTTTTATGCGCAGTGCCTCACGATAATGCCTGGCTGCTTCGGTAAAATTACCCTGCCTTTCTATGGCTACACCCATATTATTGTAAGCTTCGGCAAAATCGGGTTTTATCTGTATCGCCCTGGAAAAACTGTCTATAGATTCATTGATTTTGTCCACAGACATTAAAGCAACGCCAAGGTTGAGATATATCCCCGGCCAATATTTAGATTCCGTCCGCAATGCTTCATAATAATGATTTATGGCTTCGGCGTTCCTGCCCTCTTCTGCCAAAGCATCTCCGAGCTTGTAATGTGCAATATAATTTTTCCCATCTGTAACATCCAGAGCATGTTCAAAAAGGGCAACGCTGCTCGACCAATACCGTACTTGCCCCCAGGTAGTTATGGCAAAAATCAGCAAAATTACAGCTATTACAGCAGGCGGTATCTTTTTATCACGCAATTTTGATGCAATCTCTCCAGCGCCCCAGGTCAGAAGGATAAACAGGCCTATAAGCGGCACATACGCATAACGGTCAGCCATTGCCGGCCAAAGGCCGGCCTGCGCAAAACCTATAACCGGCACCAGGGTTCCAACGTACCAGAACCATCCTGTTGCAAGATAAGGTTTTGATTTAAGCATCCAAAGCACAAAAATAGATATTCCTATCAGTATCAACCCTGCGCCCGCAACCTGCCACAATGGCAGCGTATCTGGATAAGGATAAAAAACCGCAAGGTTATCAGGCCAGATCATTTTTTTTATATAACCCACAT
>JASEIZ010000222.1:3097-3488 GCA_030017395.1 Desulfobacterales bacterium
GGATATTATCATTTTGTTATGTTGAAATGCCAAAGAAGAAATATAGATAGAACCTGCTGAAAAAACTAAAAAGGGGATTTTTTCCAAGATTAAACGAAAAACCGACGATTCCTGAAAGCCGGATATTGATACTCCTGGCTTAATAGTCTTGTTTTGTCCAAATCTGAGACGCTGCAAAGGCCAATAATCCAATAAAAGAAAAACAAATGGAAGAGTGACAAGTATAGGCTTGGCCATGAGACCTAAAGCAAATAAACAAATTGTTATAATATACCTGTAAAAACAAGGCTGTTTGGAATAACTAATATAGATTAACATCGTGAGCAGCCAGAAAAAGGCGCTCAAAACATTTTTTCGCTCAGCCACCCAGGCAACAGATTCCACATTAATA
>JASEIZ010000223.1 GCA_030017395.1 Desulfobacterales bacterium
AGCAGGCAAGAATAAAGTCTTCGTCACGCTGATTGATATATTTGGTGCTGCCGCCGGTACGCTGATTTATCGTATCGATAACGATATCCAGAATGGTCTGCCGCAGCACACGAGCCCGTTCACTTTCGGTCAGCAACATCGCTATATTAAGAAACGCCCTAAAATCGAATATCCCAAGCTGCTGTGTTTTGATACCGACACCAATGTCGGTATCAAATTGTTCTTTAACTGTTAACTTGAATGATTTAAGACGCTTCCCTCGCAAAACCTCGTACCCGTTTAGCCCCAGTTCATCTCCATATTTTTCCAGATAACGTTCAATTGTACGAACATCCACTTCAAAAAATGCCGCAATCTGTTCCTTCACAAGGCGTACGGCCCCCTCAAACACAACCCCCCGGATGTGGACTGCTTTCTGAATTTCCGTGACGGCAAACGGGTTGTTCAGGACATTCTGGCGTTCTATCGTTGAGCTTGTAAGTTCTTTTGGCATAATCACGATATCCTCTTGTTTAATCTGTTATTTCAACATCTCTTTTGTATATTCAGCCTGCTCACATTTTTCCCATTTCAAGCCATATCATGGCTGCAAGTTTCGCGTCATCAAGGGCGCGGTGTCTTTGCATGTGTTTGCATGATTTTCCAGGCAGATACCGGCTTACGGTCAGACAGCATTTTCTTTTTCCGAATCCCTAATACAAAAAACCAAACAACCATAATGGGATTTTATTGCCGATTCCTGTTTCTATGTCATCAATTGCAAGGAAGGAGTTGTTTGTGTCTTTTATCTGTTTAAAGCTTTTATTTTTGCCCCCGATTTCAAAGGTGTATTTATTATCAATGTAAAAATCTCCCTTTTTGGGCATCGAGACTTTATGCATAACTGAAAGCGTGTTGATAAAAAATGTTTCGCGTATGGTTCCTATATTTTCTTTGCCTTTGCTGCATATATCTGATTTGAGTTATTAAGATATATTTTATTCGGTTTTTCCAGCGCTCCAAGCCCGCTTCCACCTTTTGCGAGAGATATAATTACTCCTCCATCTTCAAGATACTTAAGATAATTTTTGAGAGTACGTTCATCTCCGATTTCAACAATTCTTTTGAGTCGTTTTAAATCAGGTGTAAATGGGGCGGATTCTGCAATAACAGCAAGGAGTCTTTTAATTTTCTTTATACTGCTTCCGTTTAATGTTGGGTATATGGATAAAAGATCGCTTTCTATTGTCGTGCGGATACTTTGTTCCAAAGTTATATAATATAGCGAAATATCGTCAAATTCCGTAAAATAGGGAAAATATCCAAACTGAAGATAATCTTTGAAAAGAGCTAATATTTTTTTCTTTTTGCTTTCTATGGCTGTAATAATGTCGTATGAGAGTTTTTCGTGCTCCTCTAATATGGTTTTTAGAACAAGCGATTCAGTTTTAATGCCTGCGGCCAAGTCTATGTATTCTCTGAAAGAAAGCCCTGGCATGGGATAAACTACAGCTCTTCTGCTCAAATCATGGCTGCCCTTCTGAATTTCCATGGCGGAGCTGCCCGAAGCAAGAATAGTCAGTTCCTGCAGGCTATCATAAATACTTTTCAGTTCACCTGACCAGCCTGCATATTTATGAATCTCATCAAAGCATATCATTTCACCGCCAAGGTTATAAAACTCTTCAGCAATTTCATAAAGGCTTCTGCCAGCCACAATAAAATGATCGACGGGAACGTAAAGCGCATTTTTGGTAAAAATATCATCGTCATTCGCTGATAATGTTTTTTGAATTATTGCTGTGGTTTTGCCGACGCCTCGCTGGCCGATGATAATGGAAAATCTGCTTGCAAGCGGGTATTTTTCAAGAAAATATCGTCTGTAAGGCTTGTTGAAAGTTTTTAAAAAGTTTCTGCTGAGCTTGAAAATATCATCTAACATTTGGGTTCCCCACAATTTTTCTTAAATCTATTGATTGGACTACTATACTATAATAAATAGAGGTTAATTGTAATGAGATACCATTATAATATTATAATTAATGTAATGCAATACGTTTTTTATTTTCTTACCACCTTCCACTTTTTCAATACTTCCTCAATTTTAAGCGCTTCCTCACGTCCCTCTTCCGATTCTTTACCTGTCAATACCAGATCCCATAGACGGCCGTTTGGTGTTAAAAGCCTTCTGGAAAGGTCGGGTTCGCCAAAGCCGGTTTTGCCGTAGTGTTTGTGAATTGTGTCTTTAAGCGGTTGAATCAGAGAAGGATCAATTAAATCGAGTTCATCTAAACGATATAAAAAAGCTTCTGCTGAAACACCAAAGCGATGCTTGATGCGAAGCAAAAGTTCATAAGACCATTGCTTTTTTTGAATTCCTAACTGTTCAACAGTATCGCCCACAGCCTTTGCGGGCATCAGAAAAGTGGCGGCAAAACGCCTTGCGGCACGATGAGCTGTAAACGGTTTTTTGCCTGAAGGATCGGGATCGCCGTCTGGTTCAAACAATTCCACGCCCTGCTGTATAGAGTAAGTCAGGATTAAGACCTTTCCCAATTCACAGGCCAGGCAAAAAAGCTGTCTTTCAGGATTCTGTCTTGCCGCCAAAAAAAAGAAAGCATTCTGATTTAAAGTATCATAATACGAAAAGCTGTGTACATCTTTAGGCAAAGGAACTACGATTACACGAAATCCGAGGGTTTCAAACAGCTCAAAATAGTCAAAGACTATGCCATGCTCGATTCCGGCAAAACGGCGAACCTTTTCCGAAAGCATTTCCATTCCCCTGGTTGTGGGATCAAAAGGAATAACAAGCGGAATACTTGCCCTTTTTTGCGCCCCGCAAATATCTTCAAGGGCACAGAACGCTTCAATTATATGGCGCGACATCATTTTGATCCTGGAAGGCGGCTCCTCGTTTTTTTCGCTGGTTGTTGCCGGAAAAGGATCGCTCTCTTTTCCATACTGAAGAGATCCGGCGTTTTGATTATCCTCGGCAAAAAGCATATCCGCAGAAACGCCCAGCTCTTTTGACAGTCTGTAAATTACAGAAGCGGAAGGAGCGTTTACACCGCGTTCAATTCTTCCCAGGGGCACTTCGCTCATTCCGACTTTTGCAGCCAGCTCAGCCATTGTCCAGCTACGCTGCCGTCTAAGTTTGCGGATATTTTTTCCAATAAAACCAAGATCAATTTTCATGTTTTTAATATTACTTTTTAGTTTTGTTTTTGTCAATATAATTTTACTTTAACAGATATATAGCACGAAATAGTTCTTGATGAACTCGTAAAAAGCTCCACTATGCCGACACGTCGGCATTATAATGGAAAGTAACTTGGGCTTCCAGTAAATTTGCTCTTTTTTGGTAAATGTCAAGTAATATAAGCTAGTTACAACGAATTTGCAAATTTAAGTTACTTGGAAGTCAAAAAGTTCTCATTCCCGTCATTCCGGCGAAAGCCGGAATCCAGTAAATTCAATGCGTTCTGGATGCCCC
>JASEIZ010000224.1 GCA_030017395.1 Desulfobacterales bacterium
TCATATTTTCGCCTTCCTTGCCTGACGAAAAAATGTCGCGTTCTGCAAAGGTCTCTATTTGAAACAGCTTCTAATTAACATGTTAAATGAAAACAGGCGCCGATCTTTTTTATGGATGACAGTTCATTATAAGTTTTCATTGCCTTCTGGTTCGGCTGCGCAATAAACTCTATGCCTTTTTTAAGAAGCGCTTTATCAAGCCCAACCTCAGGCCTCATTAATCCGCTGACACCAGTGCCGGCAATAATGACTTCCGGTTTAGATTCAACAAGTTTGCCTATATCATCAAGTGAAAGGCTGTGACCTTTTCTTCTATACCACGAATCCTCTATATGCCCATCGGGATAAACAATAAGGTCTGAATTATATTGTTTCCCTTTAATAACAATAACCCCAAATGAACAGCCTGTAATCACTTTGTTCCTCCATACCTTCATGAAAGGAATATCCTCAAAATTACCCTTTCATTAAAACGCTCTATAACATCATAGAGATTAAAAATCGAGCAGGCTTTTTGCATTTTTAAATTAGGAAAGCTTAAGTGAGTCAATGTATTTATGGGAAAAAGGAAAAACTTGCAATAAGAAGAGTGACACCGTATAATTATTATAAAAAGAAATAGACGACTGAAATGATATCATGTAAGAACGGCTTAAAATAATTATAAAAAACAGGACCAGGGTTATGAATTCAACAAAATTAATTATAGTGGCGGTTGGCGGGCAGGGGAATCTGCTTGCTTCAAAGGTGCTTGGAGAAGCGGCCCTCCTTTCCGGCGTTCCGGTTCATATGAGTGAAATACACGGTATGGCCCAAAGGGGCGGTGTGGTCGAATCCACTGTTGTATTCGGCGATGCAAAAAGCAGTATAATATCCGACGGCGAGGCAGATGTACTTGTGGGGTTTGAACCTTCGGAAACGCTAAGGGCACTTAACAAGTGTAATCCCAACACGGTTGTGATTACCAGCCTTTCCTGCCTTCCCCCGTTTACTGTGGCTCTTGGGAAAAGTGTTTACCCTGATCTGGACAAACTGCAGGACTTGATACGATCCAAGGTTAAACAGCTTATCGCCTTTAACGCCGCTGATCTTGCGCAACTGGCGGGCAGTGTTTTGTCGGTTAATATTGTTTTGTTGGGAGCGCTGATTCAAACAGGTATCCTGCCGCTGTCAGCAGACAGTGTTAAAAAGGCAATACAAACAAAAACAAAAAAAAGTTTTGTTGAATCTAATTTAAAGGCTTTTGAGCTTGGTTTTACTGCTGCAAAAGAATTAATTTTTCGATGAATATTAAAAAAAGATTATATTTTGTGCTGATTGCCATTTTTGTTGTAATATCGGCAGGAAGCATAGGCTATTATATTCTATTCGATGGAAAACCAAAGTTCATGGATTGTATATTCATGACGGTGATTTCATTAACCAGCGTTGGTTACGGTGAGATTATCCCGGTTACAGGCAATGACGCCGCACAGATATTTACCATGATTCTCATTACCTTTGGGATGGGAATTTTACTCTATGGCATAAGCAGCATGACGGCATTGTTGGTTGAGGGAGACCTATCCGGCATATTGAGGAAAAAACAAATGGATAAACAGATAAAGAAGTTAAACGGCCATTATATCGTATGCGGCGGCGGCGAAACAGGATTCCCGCTAATTGACGAACTTGTCAAAAACCGTGAGCAGGTTGTTCTGGTGGAACTTGACGAAAAGAATATCGAAAGGTGCAGCAAGATAGAAAACTTGCTGTATGTCAAAGGGGATGCCACAGATGATCAGAATCTTTTAACAGCGGGTATTGAAAGAGCCGCCGGGATTATCATCGCCCTTCCTTCAGATAAGGATAACCTTTATGTTACGATGACCGCGCGAATGTTGAACAAAAACATACGGATAATAAGCAGAATGACAAATCAGAAGCTGATTCCGAAACTCAAAAAAGCCGGAGCAGACAGCGTTGTGTCGCCTAACTTTATCGGCGCGCTCCGCATGGCATCAGAAATGATCCGTCCCGCGGCCGTTGATTTCCTCGACAGCATGCTTCGCAGCAAAAAACAGGTTTTAAGAATCCATCAAATAACCGTTTCACCGCATTCAAGCGCCGTGGGGAAAAAAATCAGCGAATCAGGCATCAAAGATAAATTCAATTTGCTGGTTCTTGGTTCAAAACAAAATTCTGAAGAAATTGAATTTAATCCTTCTCCTTCACAAGTCCTGAAAGAGGGAGACATATTGATAGTAATGGGAAGGGTTGAAGATATTGCCAAAGCAAGAAAAAACCTCTAATAAACATATGCGGCCGATATGGCTTAGTCAAAATTTAAAAGTTGTCAAGGTAATTGACCAGAGACTTCTTCCACACCGGTTTATAGTTGCGGAGCTTAAAAGTGTCGATGATGTCATAAAAGCCATAAAGGAAACATGTGTGAGAGGCGCTCCTCTGATAGGTGTTACAGCAGCATACGGAGTTTACATGGCTGCCTTGAATACTGAAGACAAACCAACATGCAACGATTTTCTGACAAAAGAGTGTAAAAGAATAAAATCTGCAAGACCTACTGCGATAAATCTTGCCTGGGCTGTTGATAAGGTTTTATCTGAAACGCTCAAAGCAAAAACATCATCGGAAAAAATTAAAGCCGCCCTTAATGAGGCTGAAAGAATCGCCGAAACAGAGGTCGAAAACTGCAAGAAAATAGGTGAAAACGGCCTGAACCTGATCGCGGAGATAAGTCGCAAAAAAGGAAATCAAACCGTTAACATTCTCACCCATTGCAATGCAGGATGGCTTGCCTGCGTAGAATATGGAACCGCTACCGCTCCGATCTATGCTGCATTTGAAAAAGGCATAGACGTCCATGTGTGGGTGGACGAAACAAGACCGCTGAATCAGGGTTCAAGACTGACCGCATGGGAACTCGGGAAACAGGGCGTAAAACATACTGTAATTACCGATAATGCCGGCGGTCATCTCATGCAGCACGGCATGGTGGATATTGTGATCGTAGGTTCCGACAGAACTACCCGCACCGGCGATGTTGCCAATAAAATCGGAACCTATCTTAAAGCGCTGGCAGCCAGGGATAACAATATCCCTTTTTATGTTGCCCTTCCTTCCAGCACTTTTGACTGGAACTTAAAAGACGGGTTAAAAGAGATACCTATAGAAATGCGTGATCCTGATGAAATAAGGTATGTGCAGGGCTTTGACCAGGGAGCGATAAAAAGCGTTCTGATTACCCCTGAAAGCAGCCCTGCCGCAAACTTTGCTTTTGATGTCACGCCTGCAAGACTTGTAACGGGTTTTATTACCGAAAAAGGTATATGCAAGGCAACGGAGCGTGATATAAACAACATGTTTCCCGAATCTAAAAGTCCTTGACATTGCTTTATATAAATATTTAAAAATTGATGGTCTCGTAAAAAGTCAAAAAATACCGTTTTACGTCATTCCGGCGA
>JASEIZ010000225.1 GCA_030017395.1 Desulfobacterales bacterium
TTTTGGCGGCGCACAGGTATCCAGAACCTTCTACTCGCGGGGCCAGACGGGCCAGCAGCTTCTTCTCGGAGCATACAGCGCATTAATGCGCCAGGTTGCGGAAAGTAAAATCAAAATGTTTCCCCGCCGGGAAATATTGGATATCGTATTGGTAAACAATAAGGCAAGAGGGGTTGTTGCAAGAAATCTGATCTCCGGCAAAATAGAAACTCCTGCCGCCGATGCCGTTGTTTTAGCTACGGGAGGCTACAGCAATGTTTTTTTTCTTTCAACAAACGCCATGGCATCCAATGTTACCGCTGCTTTCAGAGCTTATAAAAAAGGCGCCTTTTTTGCAAACCCGTGCTTTACGCAAATTCATCCCACATGCATACCTGTGCACGGAGACTATCAGTCCAAGCTTACACTTATGAGTGAAAGTCTGAGAAATGACGGCCGCGTGTGGGTACCCAAAAACCAGGGAGACAAACGGTCTCCGGATCAAATCCCGGAATCGGAAAGGGATTATTATCTTGAAAACAGGTATCCTGCTTTTGGCAACCTTGTTCCACGAGATGTGGCCTCGCGCAACGCTAAAATGCAATGCGACATTGGCAAGGGGGTTGGTAAAACCGGACTCGCCGTGTACCTCGACTTTGAAGATGCGATTAAAAGAGACGGCAAAGATGTTATTAGAAAAAAATACGGCAATCTTTTTCAGATGTATGAAAAAATTACAGGCGAAAATCCTTATGAAAATCCCATGATGATCTATCCTGCTGTTCACTACGCTATGGGCGGATTATGGGTCGATTACAATTTGATGTCCACTATTCCCGGTCTTTTTGTAATCGGCGAAGCCAACTTTTCGGATCATGGAGCAAACCGACTTGGAGCAAGCGCTCTGATGCAGGGGCTGGGTGATGGATATTTTATATTGCCTTACACAATAGGCGGATATCTCGCGGGAACCAGCATGCAGAAAGCAACAGCCGACCACCCTGAATTCAAAGATGCTGCAAAAAAATCTGAATCACGCATAAACAGCCTTTTGGCAATAAAGGGGAAGCGCACCGTTAATGATTTCCATAAAGAACTGGGCTCGATTTTATGGGAACACTGCGGCATGTCAAGAAATAATGAAAAACTGTTAAGGGCGCAAAACCTCATCCGCGAACTAAGAGAAGAATTCTGGAAAAATGTTATTGTCCCTGGATCAGGCAAAGAATTCAATCAGAGTTTGGAACGAGCCGGCCGCGTCGCCGATTTTCTTGAATTCGGAGAGCTGATTGTAATTGATGCTCTGGCGCGTAAAGAATCATGCGGGAGCCACTTTAACGAAGCATACCAAACAGAGGAAAACGAGGCGAAACGCAATGATAAAGACTTCTGCCATGTTGCCGCGTGGGAATTTGCAGGAGATAATAAAGAGCCTGTATTTAACAAGGAACCTCTTGCCTTTGAGAATGTAGAGTTAAGTCAAAGGAGTTACAAGTGACATCAACAACAGATAAAAAAAACATAAATTTAACGTTAAAAATCTGGCGGCAAAAAGGACCGGATAATAATGGCAATCTTGAAACATATAATGCCAATGATATATCAACCGATATTTCGTTTCTTGAGATGATCGATATCATAAACGAGCGGCTTACGCTCGAAGGGAAAGACCCTGTCGCGTTTGACCATGACTGCAGGGAAGGAATATGCGGGATGTGCGGAGCTATGATAAACGGCCGTGCCCATGGGCAGGAAAAGGGCACAACGCTTTGCCAGCTCCACATGAGGCATTTTGCAGACGGCGATACCATTGTAATTGAGCCGTGGAGATCAAGAGCATTTAAAATAATCAAAGACATAGTCGTAGATCGCAGCCCTCTGGATAAAATCATTCAGGCGGGAGGCTATATTTCCGTAAACGCCGGTCAAGCACCGGACGCAAACGCCATCCCTGTCCCCCAGGAAAGAGCGGAAACAGCAATGGATGCAGCCGCATGCATAGGATGCGGCGCTTGCGTTGCTTCATGCCCGAATGCTTCTGCAATGCTCTTTGTCGGAGCCAAAATTTCTCATCTTGCACTGCTGCCACAGGGAAAGCCTGAAGCAGCAATTCGTGTTCAGGCTATGATCAATGAAATGGACAAACTATATTTTGGAAACTGCTCAAACCACAGAGAATGTGAAGCAGAATGCCCAAAGGAAATTTCAATAACCAATATCGCCCGCTTAAACCGCGAATTTATAAAGTCAGGCTTTTTTTAAACCGTATTAATATTTACGTCGCTGCAGTCCGGTTTCCGCCAGGATTTTGGCGGAAATCTCTTCAACCGAAAACCGCGTACTGTTAATAAATGGAATATTTTCTCTTCTATACAGGTTTTCTGTTTCTTTGAGTTCCATTTGACATTGCTTAATCGAAGCGTAACGGCTGTTTGATCGTCGTTCGGAACGAATCTGATGCAATAGGTTCGCGTTTATAGTCAAACCAAACAGCTTTTCCTTGTGTGCATGCAATACATCAGGCAATTTCAGTTCACCGACCATATCGTCTTCAGTGAATGGGTAATTAGCTGCGTTAATACCGTATTGCAAAGCCAGATATAAACTGGTTGGCGTTTTACCCGAACGGGAAACACCGATTAAAATAATATCGGCTTCATCATAGTTTTTAGGATTGGCGCCATCATCGCTGGCCATGGCAAAGTTAACGGCCTGGATTCGAATGTCATAGGTTCGTTCGTGAATGCTATGAGTACGATGTTTTTCCGGCTTAACCATAACACCAAGCTCTTTTTCAAGCGGAGCGATAAACTGGTCTAAAAAGCTGTAACTTATTCCCGCACCTGAAGAAATAATCTCTTTTACTTGAGCATTTACTATTGTGTGAAACACTAAAGGACGCATTCCGCTGTCTTGAAAACTTTTTTCAATTTGTTTGTTGACTTGCTGTGCTTTTTTAATGGTTTCGACAAATGGAATGGTAACATGATTAAACTCTTCAGGGAAAAATGAAAGCAGGGCGTGACCAAACACCTCGGCAGTTATGGCGGTGCTATCAGAAATATAAAATGCGCTTCTCATAATATCCTTTCGAACCCTTGAACCCTCCGGTATTAGTTGGAGACAATCCTAACATTTTATTAAGCTGTTAGGTTGTCCTAACACAAGCTAATAACATAAATCAGTCAGTTAATAAATACCCACGCGCTTTTAATCAAAAAGTACCGATAACTCATTGAAAATGATAAGAAATTAAATTGACTTGTATGTTCGCTTAATATATAGTGCTTTGAATTAATTTTGGTATGTTTTTGAACCTCAAACAGGAGGATCACGTGACCAATAATTGCATTACAAACAAATAAAGCCCCATTTCTTCAGCAATATGAAGGATGGGGCTTTTTGCTTCACAGGCTTGGACATAAAACCATGAACTGAACAACCCTCGTCTATAAGACGAGGGGTTCATGAGGGGTCGATTGGA
>JASEIZ010000226.1 GCA_030017395.1 Desulfobacterales bacterium
AAAAATAAGTAAAATATAAGCTGTTAACCCCCATTTAGGGGTGCGAAACTTGAATAAATAATATATGAATGCCCGACTACCCAGCCTATATCGGATGCCGCCCAAAAAACATCTCCCTGATCCACATTATAAATTGCTTTCATGCTCCATTTCAGGGCAACCATGTGACCGCCGTTGTCACGCACAACACCCTTAGGTTGTCCGGTCGTTCCTGAAGTGTAAAGAATATACAGGGGATCCGTAGATTCGACAGAAACACAGTCATGAGGCTCTGCCTTTGACATGGCTTGATTCCAGTCAATGTCTCTGCCTTTTATCATGGACGCTGTTTCCATAGGCCGCTGGAAGATAATACAGCATTCTGGTTTTGCCTCTGCTATTTCTACAGCTCTGTCAAGGAGCGGCTTGTATTTAACAATCCGCTTGACCTCGATGCCGCAAGAGGCTGAAACAATTACCTTAGGTCTTGCGTCATTAATACGGGTTGCCAGCTCATTTGCGGCAAAACCGCCAAAAACTACTGAATGGACAGCGCCAAGACGCGCGCACGCAAGCATGGCAATGGCTGCTTCAGGAATCATGGGCATATATATGATTACCCTGTCTCCTTTTTGAACTCCACATGAAGCAAGGACTCCGGCAAATTGTGCGACTTTGTCTCTCAGCTGCCGGTATGTAAACTTTTGAATGGTTTCGGTAACGGGGCTGTCATATATCAGCGCGTTTTGATCTCCACGTCCGTTGTCCACATGGATATCCAGAGCATTGTAACAAGTGTTCAGTTTGCCGCCGGTAAACCAGCGAAAAAAAGGAGGATTAGAATCATCGAGCACTCGCTCCCATTTTTTATGCCAAAGGCAATCTTGCGCCGCCTCGCCCCAGAAACTGTCTGGGGCGTGTATGGACTGTTGGTGTGCAATTTCATAAGGATTGGCCATCTTAATCCTCCTTCGCAAAATCAGCTGATCACGATGTGACTTTCCTGATTTCATCAACAATTTCAGGATTGGCCAGCGTAGATACATCACCTACGTCCTTTTTATTTGAAAGAGCTCCAAGCACCCTGCGCATGATCTTGCCGGAACGTGTTTTGGGCATGTCAGATACAAGCCAGACCCTTCTCGGCTTTGCGATCTTTCCGATTGTTTCACAAATCTTTGCCGAGATTTTCATTGCCAGTTCATCGGTTGGCTCATGTCCGGGCTTTAAAGAGATATACAGATCAGGGACAACCCCTTTTATCTCATCGGAAACAGGAACAACGGCTGCCTCAGCCACCTCCATTACCGTAAGGGCGGCAGACTCGATTTCTTTGGTTCCCAGCCTGTGGCCTGAAACATTGATTACATCGTCAATTCTGCCAAGAATACGATAGTATCCGTCTTCAGCCTCCATAGCGGCGTCGCCTGTAAGATACGGCCAGTCTCTCCAGTCTTTGCTGTTTTTGTCCTTGCAGTATCTTTCATAATAGTTTGAAACATATCGATCCCGATCTCTCCATATTGTTTGAAATGCGCCAGGCCATGGATTCCTTATGCAAATGTTGCCTGCCCTGCCCTCCCCTGCCTTTATTTCATTTCCAAGCTCATCATAAATAATCGGATAAACACCTGGCACGCCGGGGCCTGCGCTTCCGGGCTTCATCGGTTTTATTGCCGGCACGGTGCTGCAAAGAAAACCACCGGTTTCTGTTTGCCACCATGTATCAACTATTACAGCTTCATTCTTTCCGATCACCTCATGATACCATCGCCAGACTGCGGGTTCAATCGGCTCTCCAACAGTTGTCATATGCTTAAAATGATGATTATACTTTTTAGGCAGATCAGGATCAATTTTTCTTAATGCCCGTATAAGAGTAGGAGCTGTATGAAAAATATTTACATTGAGCTCTTCAGCTATTCTCCATGCCCGGCCCGCATCAGGGTACGTGGGAATCCCTTCGTAAATCACCGTTGAGGCACATAGAGACAATGGACCGTAAACTATGTATGAATGACCTGTAATCCATCCAATATCTGCCATACACCAGTAAACATCTTCCGGATGGATATCCTGAATATACTTTGATGTGCCGGTCACATACGCAAGATAGCCTCCAGTGCTGTGCTGGCACCCTTTTGGTTTTCCTGTTGTGCCGCTGGTATACATGAGAAAAAGAGGAGCTTCGGCCGGCATTGGAACAGGATCCACCTTTTTTCCACGGTAATTTTTAAGTAAATCATTTACAAAATAATCAAGTCCTTCAATCATCGGTGTAGGAACTGAATTTTTTCCGGGATAACGTTGCCATACAAGCACCTTATCAACTTTCTGGCCGTCCTTTTTTGCCAGATCAACAGCTATATCGGCGTTTTGTTTATGGTCAATCAATTTCCCGCCTCTATAATAACCGTCAATCGTAATCAGCACTTTGCTTTTTGAATCAACTATCCTGTCTGCGCATGCCCTTCCACTGAACCCTCCAAATACTTGACTGTGAATAACTCCGAGCCTGGCGCAGGCAAGCATTGTTATTGGGAGTTCAGCAGTCATAGGCAAATGAAGCGTTACAGTATCTCCTGCCTTTAAACCGGCAAAATCCCGAAGAAGCGCTGCGACCTCGTTAACACGCACATAAAGTTCCTGATATGTGATATGCTGAACCCTTTCGTTTTCAGGCTCCGGTACAAAATGGATGGCGGTTTTGTTTTTATTCTTCTCAAGATGCCTGTCAATACAGTTGTAAGAAGCATTTATCTTTCCGCCTACAAACCATTTCCAGCACGGGGCATCACTTGTATCCAATACGGTATCCCACTTCTTGTACCAGTGTAAAAGATCGGCATATTCCGTGTAACATTCAGGGAAATTATCCAGACCAAACCGCTCGTAAACGCTCTCGTCAGTAAGATTCGCTTGGGCAATAAATCTTTTAGAAGGATAAAAATAATCCTCCTCCTGCCAGTGAACAGCTATTTGAGCTTCCGATGTTTCTACTGCTTCCTTTTTTGCCATAATTGACCTCCTCAAGGTTTTTTATTTCCTATATTTAACAAAGAAACCCTTGAAAAAACCAAGGGTTGCTAAAAAAGTTGTCCTTATTTTTATAAATCTCAAAACTAATTTAAACTCTATTTTCCCTTTTTATTCCAAGTAAAAACACTTCAAATGCTGTTTCAAGAGCCTGCTTCAAATAATCTTTATTGTTATACATTATTTTTTTACTTTCTCCCCAGAGAACAATACCGGAAAACAACGCCCACATCTGATCGGCAAGAGCTTCAGGTTTTTTGTCGATAACAACGCCTGTTTTGATGCCTTCATTAAATATATCAGACATTGCGCTAAGAGAACTGCTAAAAAGTTCTTTGATGTCTGCAAGGAGTTCCGGCGATAAATTTTTGAG
>JASEIZ010000227.1 GCA_030017395.1 Desulfobacterales bacterium
ACCCTGATTTCTCAGGATCAACGAGGTTTTTTATTTTTTTGATGGTGAATCAGGGGCCAGTAATGCCTTAACACCCAATAAATAAAAATAATCCTTGACAGTTTAATAATAAAAAGATAGCGATTTCATACAAAAATAAAATTTCATCATGCTTCCCCAAAAACCCTTCCAATCATTTTCTATGCTCTCAGCTTTAACATTTGGCGAGTTAATATGTTTATCAGCTAACAATTATTAGTCCCTGCTTAACAGAAAGCAGGCCGTAAAGAAATATATTACTGATGGAGGGAAAAAATGAAAAAAAATTGTTTATAGCCATTTCAATTGTATCCTTTTTAACTGCTTCCTTTGTTTGTGCCGATGTTGTTTATGCACAGGCAAAAACCGTAAACCTTAACTACAGCATTTTCTTCCCTCCTTCTCACGGCCAGTGTAAGGCCGGCATGTCATGGGCAAATGAAGTGGAAAAGCGCACTAACGGAAGGGTGAAAATTAATGTATATCCAGGAGGCACCTTGACAAAGGCAAACCAGTGTTATGACGGAGTTGTAAAGGGAATATCGGATATTGGAATGTCCTGTTTTGCCTATACCAGAGGCCGTTTTCCTTTAATGGAGGCTGTTGATCTGCCTAATGGCTATCCAAATGGTCAGGTGGCAACCCATGTGGCCACTGAATTTTATAACCGGATGAAGCCGGAAGAGCTCAGCGATGTCAAAGTGCTTTATATTCATGCCCACGGCCCCGGCCTTCTTCACACAAAAAAACCTGTCAAAAAAATAGAAGACATAAGGGGTATGAAGATACGGTCTACCGGCCTAAGCGCAAAGGTTGTGGAGGCTCTTGGAGGTGTGCCGGTGGCAATGCCTCAGCCCGCAACTTACGAAGCTCTTCAAAAAGGCGTGGTTGAAGGCACCTTTGCTCCCATAGAAACCCTTAAGGGGTGGAAACAAGGAGAAGTTATCAAATACACTACGGAATGCACCGGAGTTGGATACACTACAGCCATGTTTGTGGTTATGAATCTCGAAAAATGGAACAGCCTGTCGAAAGATATTCAAAAAACAATTGAAGAGATAAGCAAAGAATGGGTTGATGTTCATGGAAAAGTCTGGGATAAGGGAGATGCTGAAGGACATGATTTCACGCTGAGCCTTGGTAATGAGATTATTCCGCTTTCTGAAAAAGAAAACAGCAGATGGGTCAATGCCGTAAAACCGATCGTTGATAATTTCATAAAAACAGCCAAAGAAAAGAACCTCCCCGGAGACAAAGCAGTAGCGGAAGTAAAAAAACTGATTACAGAATACAGCAAAATATATAAGTAAGGGTTCATTCAAGGGTTCACGGTTCAAGGGGTAACCAACCGTGAACCCTGAACCTCTTAACACTGAACCTAATGTCTTATGTTTCGTTTTGAAAAATTAATAATTTTACTGGCAAACAGATTTAACTGGATTGCAGCCGGAGCCATTGTGGCCATGATGCTGCTGACATCTGCAGATGTTGTTCTTCGTCTTTTCCGTCATCCTGTCCCCGGAACATATGAAATGGTCGGATTCCTTGGAGCTGTCGTTATATCCTTTTCACTGGCCTATACCTCGGTTGAAAGAGGACATATTGCTGTTGAGTTTCTTTTTCAAAAACTCCCTAAAAAAGTCAAGTTTTTCATCAACGCTATCAACGACTTCCTTTGCCTCTTCCTTTTCGGGCTTTTAACCTGGCAAACCATGTTGATGGCTTTTAATCTTAAGCAAAGCGGCGAAGTATCTATGACTCTACAACTGCCCATATATCCTTTTGTTTTTGGAATATCCATAGGCTGCGGGCTTCTTTCCATAACATTGTTAAAGGATTTTTTAAAATCTGTAATCAAGGTAGTAGCAGAATGAGTCCATCTGCTATAGGTCTCATCGGTATTGGCGCCCTTTTTCTACTAATATTTTCAAAAATGCCTGTCGGCTTTCTCATGGCCATAATAGGTTTTTTGGGCTTTGGTTATTTAGTATCCTTTGATGCATCGCTAAATTTAATTGCCAAAGATATTTTTTCCATTTTCGGGTCTTACAATCTGACCGTCATCCTCTTGTTTGTTCTAATGGGACAAATCTCGTTCCATGCAGGTATAAGCTCCAGGCTCTTTGACACGGCAAATAAGTTTATCGGTCACCTGCCCGGAGGGCTGGCTATCGCTACAATATTGGCATGCGCCTGTTTTGCCGCAATTTGCGGTTCTACCAATGCTACAGCAGCTACTATGGCTGCTGCTACCCTTCCTGAAATGAAAAGATACAACTATAAGCCGATTCTGGCGACCGGAGTGGTTGCGGCCGGTGGAAGCCTTGGTATCCTTATCCCGCCAAGCGTTATCTTTATCATATATGGAATTATGACTGAACAATCCATCGGCAAGCTTTTTATGGCCGGTTTAATACCTGGTCTGATTTTGAGCCTTCTGTTTATGATTTCTGTTGTTATATGGGTATGCATCAAACCGGATCTGGCGCCAAAAAATCCAAAAACAGGGTTTAAGGAGAAGATAGCATCCCTTTCAGGTCTGGTTGAAACCCTTCTATTATTTCTTCTGGTAATGGGAGGGCTTTTTGCGGGATTCTTTACGCCAACAGAAGCAGGAGCCATAGGGGCTTTCGGAACTTTAGTTCTTGCCGTTACAAGACGCAACTTAACTTTGCAGGGTTTTGTTACCTCACTTTTCGAAACAACGAGAATCACCTGCATGATTCTCGTCATTGTTGCAGGCGCCACAATTTTTGGACATTTCATGGCAATAACGAGAATTCCTTTTGATATCGCAGGCCAGATATCAGAACTTCAATTACCGCCTTATGCGATCATGTTTTTAATTATACTGGTATACCTTATAGGAGGGTGTTTTATTGATGCCCTTGCGTTGATAATGCTGACTGTCCCCATCTTCTACCCGGTGGTGATTCATCTTGGTTATGATCCTTTATGGTTTGGCGTAATAATTGTTATGATAACACAAATCGGTGTAATAACTCCTCCGGTAGGAGTCAATGTCTATGTGGTCAGCGGAGTGGCAAGAGACGTGCCGCTTCATGTTATATTCAAGGGGATTGTCCCGTTTCTTATCGCATTAATTGCAGGCACACTTCTTTTGATTCCTTTCCCGCAAATTGCAACTTTTCTTCCATCTTTGATGAAATAGACAAATGTGTAAATTAAAAAAGGCTATACTCATTTTGATTTAAGCCAATCGCAAGTTGGTTAACAAAAATCAAAAGAAGTCTTTTTTTGAACAACCTAAATTGCTTACTAATATTTCATATCATTGCTGTCCAAAATAGCTTGGATTTTCAAGTTTCGGGTCAATAAAAACA
>JASEIZ010000228.1 GCA_030017395.1 Desulfobacterales bacterium
TTTACTCACTGAAAACCGTTTTTGGACAAGAGTGGGGCAGTTTATTATATTCTCTTTTGAATTGCCTGCTGAAAGAACAATCCACAGATTACGCAGATTACACAGAAAGAATGGGTGGGTATTTTCCTATATCAGGAAAGAGGAATGAATATTTTAATAACTGGTGCTAATGGCTTTATTGGGAAGGCCTTACGCGATCGATTACCTTCCGGCAATAAAGTAATTGGGGTGGATATTACAGGCCCCGCAGATGTGGCGTTTAATATTGCATGGGAGCAGGCTGATCTAACCGATCAGGACTCTGTGTCCGTGATTTGCGAAAAATATTCCCCGGATGTTGTTATTCACTGTGCCGGTATTGCGCACCAGAAGATCGGGATGGTAGATTCTGCTACTTATATGCGGGTTAACAGCAAAGTGACGGAAAATCTTGCAAGGGCTGCCGCTAAAAGTAATCCTGGTGTGTGTTTCATCTTTTTTTCTTCGGTGTCGGTGTATGGGGAGGGGGAACAGTGGTCAGGGGTCAGAGGTCAGGGGACAGGAAAGACAGAGAAGGGAGACAGGAGACAGGAAACAGGAAACGGAAGGACGGAGGATGGGGAGTGTTGGCCTTCGAGTGATTATGCTGTGAGTAAGTTGGATGCTGAGAGAAGGCTCATTGCTTTATATGATAAAGGAACGCTTCGTGATTTGATTATTTTGCGTTTGGCTCCGGTTTATGATCGTGAATGGAGTTTGAATCTGGACCGTAGAGTTTTTGCTCCGGGGAAGCTTGCTTATCTTAGGTTTGGTTCAGGTTCGCAGAGGATGTCGGCGTTGGCAAGGCCGAATTTGGTTGAGTTTATTGAATTTCTAATAAAAAGCAAATTAGCCACAGACCCACACAGACCCACGGAACGTAAAAAAGATGAAAACAATCTGTGTAATCGGCGTAATCTGCAGATGAATGTTTGTGATGTTGAGTCTTATGAATTTAACAGGATTATTGGGGTCTTTAAGAAATCCGGCATTCAGCCGAACAGACCTGTGATTTCAGTCCCGCTTTCAGTTGTCTGGCTCGTAACACGGATTGCGGGTATTTTCTTTTCCAGTAAAAGGGAGTGGATTCATTCCTGTTATGACAAACTGGCGTGTGATCTGGTTTTCGATAATGGAAAGATGATGGGGACGGGGTTTGCACCGGGTCACTCTCTTGAGACAATCTTCAATCCACAGATTTCGCAGATTACCGCAGATTAATGAAAGACGAAAGAACATATAAAATAATTGGGGCAGCTATAGAGGTTCATAAGGAATTGGGGTGCGGGTTTCTTGAAGCGGTGTATCAGGAAGCGTTGGCGAGAGAATTCTCAGTACAAGAAATTCCCTTTAAATCACAGGCAATTATTAGAATAGAATATAAGGGAAAGCCCTTAGATAAAACTTATCAAGCCGATTTCGTTTGTTATGATGGGATAATTGTGGAGATCAAGGCCATTTCTTCTTTGTCAGGAATCGAAGAAGCACAACTGATCAATTATCTTAAGGCAACCGGCTTAAAAGTAGGTCTGTTGATAAATTTCGGAGCAAAATCGTTAGAGTATAAGCGCTTGGTTTACGGATTCTAATCCGCAGATTACGCAGATTACACGGATTAAAAATAATGGATACAATCTTTGTAGGTCAATGAGGAATTGTGGTGAGGTTTTTGGCTTGTTTCAAAATTCGTGCAATTAAATCTGCGAAAATCTGCGAAATCTGTGGATTGAAACGTATTTTTGATCTGGTCATGGCCGGGTGTTTATTATGTGTTTTGAGTATTCCGATTATTATTGTCGGATTGATGGTAAAGCTGACTTCAAAAGGTCCGGTGTTATACTGGTCGGACAGGGTGGGGATTAATAACAGCATATTCAGGATGCCCAAGTTTCGGACTATGCGTGTTGATACTCCGGCTGTCGCAACCCATCTGATGAAAAATCCCGATGTTTATCTTACGCCGATCGGTTCTTTTTTGCGCAGGTTCAGTCTGGATGAATTGCCGCAATTATACAGTGTTTTAAAGGGAGATGTAAGTTTTGTAGGGCCACGTCCGGCTTTGTTTAATCAGGATGATCTTGTTGAGCTTCGAACAGGGAAGGGGATACATAGACTCATTCCGGGGATCACAGGCTGGGCTCAGGTAAACGGCAGGGATGAATTGCCGATTCCGGTCAAGGTCGAGTTTGATGAGTATTATCTGAAAAACAGGTCTTTCCTCTTTGATATGAAAATATTGTGGATGACAGTGGTAAAGGTTGTGAGAAGGGAAGGGGTTACGCATTGAGAAAAAGCTGGAATTAGCCACAGACCCACACGGACTGACACAGACATTTGTCCAGCGGACTTCGCTGGACAAAAATAGTCATCGCTTTGCGAAAAAAAGCCAAAAGAGATAAAGAAATATGGATATTAATGAGCTGACTTACCAGATTCGTGGATCTGTATTTGATTGTGGATTAGCCACAGACTCACACGGACGAACACAGATTAAAGGATAAAGGAGACGGAAGGACGGAGACAGAAAAGGGGGAATAATGGGGGGCGGTGATTATCGATAGAGATCCTGGGTCCATTTTCCATCCCAGAGCAATTTAGTGAATTCTTGATAAGGCACGATATGAATACCCTCGTCGGTCTTCCTCATCCTTTTTTCAAGACAAACGATGATCAGCGACTTTACCTCAGGAAAATCTTTTTTGAAATTGACAAGTCCCCGGATATCCCCGGAGGTGATTTTTGACTTGCCCTTTGCTTCAATGGCGACAGTACCTGTCCCCAGGATAAAATCGACTTCAATGCCGCTGGAAAGTCGCCAGTATGAAAGTTCATAGAACAATTCGCTGTATTTTGCGTGAACCGACAGTTCATGAAACAGCCAGTTTTCAAAAGCTTTGCCAAACAATTCCGATCCGGGCTGGATGGCCCCACGCCTTGCCAGATGGTTGACCACGCCCAGATCTCGAAAATAGAATTTCGGCGCCTGAATTGTGCGGCGCTTGGGCCGCAATGTGAAGGCCGGCAGGAAAGCGCCCATCAAGGTATCGAGCAGGATGCCATAATGGTCCCGGACCGTGGAAACCGAGACCCCCATTTCTCGTGCAATGTTGGACATATTCAGAATTTCCGTGTCCCCGATGGCTGCCACCCTGAGAAAGTCGGAAAATATTGGCAGGCGACGCGTCAGGCCCTCTTCCAGAATTTCTTCCCGCAAGTAGTCATCTACATAGGCACGGAGCGCCAGAGCAGGGTTTTCAGCCCCATAATGATCCGGAAGCGGGCCAGTGTTGACAAAATGCTCAATGGAGAAATCAGCGCCAAGTTCTTGTG
>JASEIZ010000229.1:0-681 GCA_030017395.1 Desulfobacterales bacterium
GATAACGCCCGCAACCTCTTTGCCGACCACATGGCCTGCTGAAACAAACAGTATTCCGGCAAAAACCAACATGAAAATTATAGCTCTGTTTCGTATATATTTCATTTGTCGCCTTTGTTGGGTTGCGCTTCTCTTAACCCAACCTACCTCTGTGGGAGTGGCTTTCCAGCCACGACCATCGCGTGGGAATGCATACCCTACTTCAGCCTCACCATCTCACACGATTCATCGCCAACTACAACCGGCGTCTGCTCTCTTCCGCTCTGCCTTCTTGCCAGATAAGGAACCTTGTCGCTCAGATATTTTTTCATCTCCGCCACGGTTATTTTCTTGTTCCCATCTTCGTCCGCCTCACCCCTTAAACCCTTCATGAAAAAGTAGGTAAACAGACCATGTTGCTTTTCCAGATACCAATGACTCACCTGGTCCTTGCCTGTACTTGAAAAAATTACGCCATTGTTCAGTTTTCTAACAGGGCTGGCAGACTTTAACATGGCAGGGCTTATGTTTTTGACAAGCATGCCTCCTGCTGAATTGCCTGAAAAGCAGGCATCCATAACCACTGTAATACTTTTAGCAGGTATTTTTTCAAGATTATTGTAAAATGTATCAAGCGGGTATCCATTAGCGGAAATATAGTCGGCAGACGCATCAACGGGCATAAGGAATGCTCCCTCCCCT
>JASEIZ010000229.1:691-3056 GCA_030017395.1 Desulfobacterales bacterium
CACGTAATAAATAAAAACATCCGATTCTCCATTCTTTACATAGTTGTAAAGTTCTCCTTTAAAATCGCCCCTTGTCCCGAATATCCTCGATATTTCCCCCTGGGTTGCATCAAGTTTATAGATGACATTTTCATCGCTGTATCCGAGAAGGTTTGTCACATATTTTTTCATATATGCGGCGTCCCTTACGGCATAATCCACGTCAGGAATGCCGTGGCCGGAACGGGCGTAGTTTTTGTTACCGATAATGACTGCTATGGCATGAGGATTTTTTGTTTTCCCTTCAGGAATATTCTGGTCCACATCTACAAGCAGATCCTCTCCGGTCTCATGTATTGCCACTCCACCCTGAAGCCCGGCAAGCAGCCCTGCGCTCCTGCCGCCCGCGCTTTTGCTTCCTGAAGCGATTTTTACCGGTTCCGGCACGGAAATGGCATCGGCTTCATTCAAAACCGCCGCAAACATCTTGTCATAGGCATCGTTTAGCCCCTGATGCGCGGCATATTTATTCCTCATCTTATCAGCCGCCATGACCGCATCCGACCTCTTTCCGTCTTTAAATTTCTGATAACAGGCATGAACGAACCTGTCCATAATCTGGTCGAATGTGCCTTGCAGGGTTTTGTTTCCTGCAAATTTATCTTTTGCCCTCTGTGCCTCGCTTAGAGCATCCTCTGTCCTGCCGGCAGCAAAAAGTGTCCAGCAATAAGCGTTTGAAGCATCAGGATCAAAATCTATCTTTTTTAGACCGGCAAGGGCTTCGTCTTGTTTCCCTGCCTCTGCTTTCTTCAGATAGAAGGCAATATAATCGTCAACGGCCGCATCGTAACGTCCTGCAATTTTACCGTCTTCGGGCCACTTGCTCCTGGCTTTATTTGCGGTTAATACTGCCTTATATAACTTCCCGTTTTCCATGTATGCGCGAATAAGCGTGTCGAACACGGCAGAAGAATTCGATCTGAGCCCTGCCGCCTTTTCGGCATATTCAAGCGCCTTTGCTTTGTCTGAACCGGTTTCCAGCATCACCCAGGCCAGAAGATTCAGCCAGTCGCCGTTGCTATTCTCCTTGCTTACCGCATTTTTGAGATAGCCCTCAGCTTCGTTTAAGTTGCCATATTTATAGTAAGCAAGACCAAGGTTAAAATTAAGGCCTGCGTCATCAGGGCAAAGACCATGAGCCTTTATAAACAGCTTCAACCCCTCTGTTTTGTCTTTCTTGAACTTCTGCGCGGCCTTTTCCCCGATCTTTTTTGCCAGGGCGCATTGTGAATCCGCAGCAATAACCGGCGGTGTAAATGCAACTGCCGAAAAGATCATGACCAGGCAGAGTAAATATAAGGTTTTCAACTTCATTGCTCTGTCCTCCCGAATGGCTGAACATTACTGCAATAGAATTATGCATTTCCACGCAGGAGCGTGGGAACGAGGAATATAATAAAAATAACAAGAAAAAAGACTAATGATAAAACTCGTGATTTCATTCCTGCACCTCTATGTTTTTTTGTTGGGTTGCGCTTTGCTTAACCCGACCTACCACCTTACATTTCACCAGCTTTTTTTAATGTTTTCTCAATTATTTTATCGCTGATTCTGAACTTCTTTATTATGAGTTCATCAACAAGGGGCCGAACTTCATGAATCAGGCCGAGATTCTTAGCCAAAATGAACAGGCCAAGTAATCCCATTATTTCAAATCCGGCGATGACGGCGCTCTTTCTGGCTTTTTCTTCATCCAGCAATATCAGATCAGCCTTTAGCTCTCTGGCCAGAACCAGAACTTCAGCCTCCCCTTTTTCAAGACTCCCTAACAGAAAAGCTACCTGTATTTTGTCTTTAACCGGCTTTGCCTCGATCCAGGCAGCTCCCTTTATGACCTTAGACCCAGGTTTTGCCCCTTTCCACCACTTCCGTAAAAACCTCTTCGGGGATAAAAACTCTGGAAAAGATTTCTTTGAGCAAATCTAATTTTCCAATTTTTACCAGCCCGATCAGGATGGTGGAATCACTGACAACAATCATTTTTTGAGCCTTTCGGAGAGCTTGTCAGCGGTTTCAAACTCCCGTTTCATTTCATCCTGATCATAATCAAGAACCGGAACACCATTATCGCTAAGATACTCTATGAAATCCCATTTAGAAAGACCTGATAGTTCAGACGCTCTCCCTAATGAAAGAACTTTTTCCCTGAAACATTTCAGCGCGAGAAGTTTTCTTGATTCTCCGGCTATTTTTTCCTTGGTCAAACCGGATGCTGAAAGGGAAAGGTATAGCTCTTCCGGTAAATTTATATGAGCTCGAAAATTGTGAGGTTCACCACTCTGAATGTCCACGAAGATTAAATTTTAATGAAATCTTAATAAACAAT
>JASEIZ010000229.1:3066-3342 GCA_030017395.1 Desulfobacterales bacterium
ATTTCTCATTTTTTTATTCCCTTTTTACATAATTTCATATTTAATAAATTGTTACCTGAAATAAGCGGTCAGCTATTATGAATTCCCATGCCGGAACGTGGCAACCACCTAATATTACATTAATAACTATTTACAGCTTCTCGTTTTTCAAAGGATTTGTCAACACATACTTTCAAAAGTGCCCGACCGCCGTTTTCGCCTCAGCTACTGACAGCGGCAAGGCTGCTTACTTTCCTTGCGCCACGCCTTTAGTGTGTCCAGCAATATCCTCTGGGG
>JASEIZ010000022.1 GCA_030017395.1 Desulfobacterales bacterium
GTCGCTGCGAAGCACTGCCGTCAGGCAGAACATTCCCCGCTGCTTGCGGCGGGGAGCTTCAATTTTTAAAAAAAGCATAAAAAGCCAATACCTTAAGGCAAAAGATGTCAACCCCTAAAAATAAATATCCGGGGCTTTAGGGGACATTGAAATATTGCGGGATATAGGGAACATTCCTATGATTAAACTAACAACTCTTTTTCTTGGAATAATTTTATTGGCAACGCCCTTAGTGTTTGCCGCTGAGCAGACCCCAGACAATGCACCTACCCAAAACCCTGCCATGCTGCTTGATCAGACAGCCAACGAAATCAGGCATATCTTGCATGAGATGCACTAAAGCCTGGAAGTCGCTAAAGATGAACTGTCTGCGGCCGGCATCCAGGGAGAAAAGGCCACGGCAGCCCTTCAAAAACTTTACGAAGCCAACAAACATGCGTTTGACTGCGCGACTATTAATCCTGATGGTGTTATTGTCGGTGTGGCTCCGAAAGAAATGTCCTACATTCTGGGAATGGATATATCGCATCAGGAACAAATTAAACGATTGGAAAAAACACATGAACCGGTCGTCAGTACAGCGATCGATACAGTAGAAGGGTTCGTTGGATTTGACCTGCAACATCCGGTTTTTGATCAAAAAGGACTTTATATTGGCTCCGTGAGTATTTTAACAGAGCCGGATTTTTTCGGGTCCGTGATCACGCATAAAGTAGCTGTCTTTCCGGTTGAAATCTGGATGATGCAAAAAGACGGGCGTATTATTTACGATACGAATCCGGAAGAGATCGGGAAAAATCTTTTTACGGATAAACTTTACGCTAATTATCCGTCGTTAATCGCGGTCGGCCGTGAAATGCTTCTTGAAGACGGAGAGCCAGAGTTTGAGGGTGAATTTGTTGGCACTCAAAACGTTATGGTGGCATAACCATGGGAACAGTACCGGTACTTAAACCTAATAAAGTTATGTCTATGCTTGAGCGTCTCGGTTTTCTTAAAGTCCGGCAAAAAGGTTCTCACAAGCAATTTCGCCATCCAGATGGTGGGAACAACAGTGCCGTTTCATACCGGCAGGGATATATCGCCTGTTTTGCTAAAGAAAATCGTCAAGGACATCAGGCTGACTGTTGAAGAATTCTTGCAAAATCAGTAGAACTGCCGAATCGGGTGGCTGATAGTTTTCCTCCCTCAGCCCCCACGACACGCAGCATGCGGGTCAGGAAGAAAAGGAGGCAAGTCTGCTTCTTGACCCTTGCAATATGTAACCGCTTTCTTCGGTATTGCTGAAAAGTCACAAAGGTCTTTAGCTTTTAATGTAGTTGAAAAAAATTTTAAATCTTTGCCTTGCCTTTTCAAAAGCATTTGATGGAATTTCCGGTTTTGCAAGTTTGATTAAATCAGAATCATCCTTTGAAAGTGCCTCTGCAAGCTGAATTTGAAAATCTGTTTTAATGTCCTCGGTGATCTTATCTTCCATGATTGTATGAGGCTTGACATCTCCTGAAGTCGCAGCTTTAAACGGCAGCCATTTTAGATCCTTCTGGCTGAGATAATCGACCAGAAGCTGCTCAAGGTAATTTATACAGTTTTTTTTGCTGATTTGATATGACCAGATTTTAATATCCTCTTTATACGCAATATGAAAAGTTATGCTGCTGTTTCCTGTCCAATCCGAGGTTTCCTGGCCTGCCATGCAGCATATGTAAAATAAAAGCGGGTGCAGAACATATTTATCCGGATCTTTTTTCGGCCTGTTTTCCGCTCCGGTCAATATCAGCGAATGCCATCCATTATCCTGGTCCTTCCACGTCCAAGGAATCTGGCCGTGAAGTTCAACTGCGCGGGGGAATATTTCATCTGCTGTATTTATACAGTTAATCGTCATTACAAGCGGCTTAAAATGCTTAATGCAAAGTCTGTTTGCCCGGACAGTGTAATTATCAAGCTGGTCTCCAATAATAACAGATCTGTACAGATTCTTTGCAGACTCCATCTGCTTTAGAACCGGTGACAGGGTCGCGCATCTTAAAGACACATCATTTACAAGCTCGCTTTTATCTATTAAAGCAAACAGCCCTTCCGGTGTTTTGCTTTGACGCTGAAAATTATCATAAACATTTTCAAAAACATCTCGTGGTTCTTGTCTTCCCTGCTTTATGTTTTCAACAGAAAATATTGAATCCACCCACAAATTTAATGCCTCAACTTTTAAATTATAATCTATTGGAAATTCCGAATAAAAAGGTTCGTCTTCCCTGACGGCAATTTCCTCTATGTCTTTTTCTTCATCAAAAATACCAAGATGCAGTTTCACGCTCTGGTTTACCGGATCCAGCAAATAACTTTTCAACTGTTTTAAAGTAATTTTTTCAGGAGTTATGTCCTCGTCTTCAGCAGCTTTAACCTCATGTTTTAAGTCGGGATAAAATGCCGCAGCATTGTTTAAATCGTTTTTTAAAGCCTTTTCCTTAACCTTGTCCCACAAATTGTTTTCCCTGTAATACGCTATCCTGTCAGCCGTTGAATAGTTAACCATCACATCAAAGCAGTCGTTTACACTTTCTTTGTCAAGATATCTGTTACTGCTGCCTTTTAAAGGAATTTCCGCAACCTGAAACACCTGTGCGCCAGGCAAAATTTTACTCTCAACATGCCTGCGTAATTGATTGACCACCGAGCATGGCTGAAGAATACGGTCCTTTTGCAGATCCTTTGAGATATAGCTGATATACAGCTTGTCACGTGTGGAAAGAAGCATTTCAAGAAAAATATAACAATTGCGTTCCGGCAGGCTGATATCGCCTATCCGCCTTTTAAGCAGCCTGAGATCCAGCGAAGAACTTTCCGCTTTCCCTGGAAAAGAGCCCTCTTCCATCCCCAACACATAAACTATCTTAAAAGGTATGGGGCGCATCGGCTGCATTGCGGAGATTGTAACCCCGCCGGTCAAATAATCACCATAACCTCCTGATATTGAGCTCAAACTGGATTTAATAAATTCTTTAATTACCTCTATATCAAGCTTTGAGTCTTTATCGTTTTCGGTAACAGCATCATAAAATTGCAGGTTGTCCAGCGCATTAATAAGAGAATGTTTAACTTTTGTTTCTCCTGCAAAGTCCGAAGGTATATCCAGCAGCTCATCACATGCTTCTAAAAACCGGCGCTTCCACTCCTTTCCTGACAGCATGGCATTATTCAAGTGAAGAGCAACATTATGCAGCTTCTCAATTACAACGCAGAATTTTTCCATTAGATCAACATTGCCTGAGTTTAAATCAAAATATGGAACAATGTTCTGAAAGTGTTTAAAGCTGTCTGAAACATCTCTTTCCGATTCCGCTGGATTTGACATGATTCTTGACAGGCGCAGTCTCTGAAGCCCCTGTTTCCATGTGTAATAAGGGCTTTCACAATAACCTTTTTTCTTTTTTGATATCTGGTCAAAGTCATGAAATATGTTTAATTCCTGAGCCCAGCATGCCCACATCCTTATTTCCTCAAGCCCTATCTTCCACTTGCTCATGAAACAGGGATTTAAAATCAGATCAAAAACCTCTTTGCGTGAAAATCTTCCTGTGGCAAAATCAAAGATCGACAAAACCCCGCGGCCGAATATGCTTTCTATCTCGGCATGTGAATCAACAAGATTATATGAGATAGATTTTGGAGAGCGGTTAAAAACAGAGTCAAAAACAAACTTGTATTTTGATATGTCCGGCACAAGGATTGCGATATCGGTTAACTGCAACCCGTTATCCTGCTCAAGATTATATAAGATGCTGTTATATACTGTCTCAACTTCCCTGTATATGCCGGGGCAGGCAACGATTTGCAAAGACCTGTCCTGTTTTAGCCCGGCTTTTTCAGAAGGAAGAGTCAGGATATCGCTTTGGATTCTCTGCAGCACCGTTGCAGGGGCTTTTTCTTTTGCAAAGCAGGCATTAAAATCATAATCTGTCAGCTCACATAAAAGCCGGATGCTTTCCCGCCCGGGTTTTCCCCATAACGATAAAAGCTCATTATCATCCCGGCCCGAAAGCTCTCCCTGGTGCAGCTCTGCATGGGTGATTTGAAGTTTTTTTACTCCTTTTTTTTCAATCCATCTTCTTTCTTGAGGTGTTTTGATGTCTTCCCAGAACTCACGGGATGGATTAAAGGCGTATATAAATATCTCATAATATCTGCTCAGGCGCCCGATAAGCTTAAGATGAAAAGGGGAAATCTGGGACAGCCCGAAAAAATGCACAAAATCTTTTGTATTACCGGCAACTGCTTTTTCTTTACTTTCCCCGGCAAGAACTTTGTCTGCATATTCCATCATTGAAAGATAGAGGGTTCCGGAATTATGGAAAAGTTTACTGCGCAATTCATCTGCCAGCAGATATAACTTTTGCTGGCACAGTTCCATGCCTTGAAGCGGAATTTTGTTTTGACGCCATTTCTGAATCATGTCCCAGCGATGAAATTCATATTCCTGAAACAAACCGGCAAACTTTTCTGAAAGCTGCCAGAGTCTTGCGGCGTAATCCGGCCTTTTAATATTATCAGGATTAAGGAGATAGTGGTTTATCGGTTTGAACTCAATTTTGTTTTCATCGAGGTTTTGCAGAGCATAAAGCAGCAGCATCCGCAAACAGTCATTATTAAACAGCTTTGGATTTAATTTTTCGTCATCCAGATCAGCTAACAAACCCCACAGACCTGCCTCTAAAAACTGAAAATCCATATTCATGCAAACAGAGCGTTTTCGCGCCAGCATAAGCTGCAGCCACTTGACAAGATTGGCATTGGGAACAATTACAAGCGGGGCTTTAAATATATCTTTTTTATGTTGATTCTCCAGATCAACTTTTGACGCAAACTTTTCAGCCAGCTTCTCAAGCCTGTTACTGAAATATAGCTGAATTGACATATACTATCCCAAAAGGTAATAAAAACAAAATAAACACAAATAAGTATTTTATAATAATTTGCGACGGAAAGATACAAATATTCTATAACATAAAATTAATTTTGATGCTAAACTTGATGCTCTCGTAAAAAGTCTTGAAATCGTCATGCCGGACTTGATCCGGCATCCAGAACGCATTGAATTTACTGGATTCCGGCTTTCGCCGGAATGACGGAAAAGAGAACTTTTCGACTTTTTACGAGTTCATCAAACTTGAGTTGGTTATAGATTTAAAATGTAAAGAAAAATATCAATGATGATCAGCGTAGGTCGGTGGCTGAATAGTTATAATTAAAGATGCTGGAAGGACTGGTTTATTATGAATATAAAGTTTTCCATAAAAACAAAGATCTTTTTCGTTATCATTATTCCTGCCTTGATTTTGTTATTTGTCATATATTTAGATTACGGAAATTTGAGTTCACTCGGGCGTAGCGCGGAACTCATCCTTTCAAAAAACTACAAGAGTATTCAAACAGTTCAGAAGATCCGGCAACGTCTGGAGGCAAAGCAAAATCAGGTTCTTACGACTATGTTTCAGAATAGAAAAATGGGTAGGCAGGATCCGAAATCGAACTGGAACATTATAGCTCTTCTCAATATCTGTAAAGACAATATTACAGAAAAGGGTGAAAAACAGATCGTTGATAATCTGTTTATCAATTACAAAAAATATGATTCTGTATTTTACGCTTTGCTGAATAACAACGATGCCACAATAAGGCCCAACAAATTCTATTATGAATTTATTTCCTTAACCGCTTTACTTATCTCCGATTTAAACGACCTGATTTTGATCAATGAAAAAGCAATGGAAATAGCTGAACAGGAAACCAAACAGATGGCCAGGCAGGCATTACGGTATTCTATGAGTCTGCTTGTTTTTGCAATCCTTTTCACCCTCATCTTCGGCTATATCCTCTCATCAAGAATATCGAGCCCGTTGATAAAACTGGCGCGGAGCCTCGCTATTATCAAAGAAGGGGGCGGATCATATCCACGGATTTCTGTCGCGACGCGTGATGAGATCGGGTTTTTAACTTCGGAATTCAATCAACTCTTTAAGCGGCTTAAAGCCTACGATCAACTCAATGCTGACAGATTGACGGCTGAAAAATTAAAGGTTCGCAGGGTCAAAGAAGCAAAGGCACGGTTTGTCGCGGATCTTTCCCACCAGCTCAAGACACCCATGACTTCGCTTTCGATGAGTATCGGAATTCTTCATGAAAAAGCAAATCGTTTGACCAAAGAAAAGCGTGTGAAATTATTGGAAACAGCCAAAGAGGATTGCGAAAGACTATCAGCGCTGGTAAATGAGCTTGTTGAAATTGCAAAAGTCGATGTAATGTTGAAACCGAGAACCAAGGAAGTACTCAATATAGAAAAAGTCGTTTATGAATGCCTCAGGCCGCTCTTATGCCAGGCTGAAGAAAAGAATATCAATATTCAAACAGAAATTGAGGCGGATCTTCCTCATATTGCAATTGATTCTCTGAGATTCCCCTGGGTCATCACGAACCTTGTCGGAAATGCAATTCGATACACGGATCGTGGCGGCCAGGTTGTCATAAGAGCAGAAAAACGGGGAGAAATATTCTACTTTAAATGTATTGACAAAGGCGCCGGCATTGAAGAAAAATTCTTGCCAAAAATATTCGACCGGTTTACCCAGTTTTCAGAACGGGAAAAGAGTGGTTCCATAGGATTGGGGCTGGCAATTGTCAAAGAAATAATTGAACAGCATGGCGGAGATGTCAAAGTTGAAAGCAAGCTCGGCAAGGGAACGACATTTACTTTCTGGATACCGATCCACAGCGAGGATTCTGATGAAAAGAGCATTAATTATTGATGATGACAAGAATATTTTGACCACATTGCAAATCTGTCTGGAAGATATGGGAATGGAAACCTTAACGGCCGGAACAGGCGGAAAGGGACTGGAAATTTTTAACCGGATAAAACCCGATATAGTACTTCTGGACATTAAGCTCCCTGACTTAGACGGCTTGAAAATACTCGAAAAAATCATTGGCAGCGGAATTAAAACCTGTGTCGTCATCATTACAGCACACGCTACTATTGATACCGCTGTTAAGGCTATTAAGATGGGAGCTTTTGATTATCTGCCCAAGCCATTCACGCCCGCACAGATAACACACCTTGTGAAAATGATTACAAGGGTCCGTTCCCTGGAGTCAGAGGTTGAAACACTGAAAGACAAACTCAAGGGCATTGTTCGAGAGGGAGATTTTATTACCAGAAACAGGAACATGCGCAACATACTAAAGACTGCGCGCCAAGTGGCGGATTCAAATGCTGGCGTCTTGATAAGCGGCGAAAGCGGAACCGGAAAAGGCGTTCTTGCGGGTCTGATTCACGCCTGGAGTCCTAGAAATGAGGGGCCGTTTATCACGGTTGATTGCGCTGCCTTGCAGGAAAACTTGTTGGAAAGCGATCTCTTTGGTCATATAAAGGGAGCCTTTACAGGAGCTATACGCGATAAAACAGGAAAGCTGGAATTAACAGATGGCGGAACACTGTTCCTGGATGAGGTATCGGAGATGTGCTCTGCAATTCAGGCGAAATTTTTACATTTTTTACAGCACAGAGAGTTTGAAAAACTCGGTGATACCAAAAAGATTCTGGTAGATGTACGTATAATCACGGCAACCAATAAAGATCTGGAGGAACTTGTCCGGGACAATCTGTTTCGGCAGGATCTATTCTTCAGGCTCAATGTAATAGAATTATACATGCCTCCACTTCGCGAGCGCCCTGAAGATATCCTGCTCATTGCAAAACATTATCTCAACAAGTTCTCCAGGGATAATGATAAAGCCATTAACGGAATAACAGATAAAGCCATACAGGCCTTACAGTCCTATTCCTGGCCGGGAAATATCCGCGAATTAATTAACGTAATTGAAAGGGGCACGATTCTATCACAGCACAATATGCTGACCAGGGAAGAGCTACCCCCGCATATTTTAAACTATAAACTCGGAAAGTCTTCTGCCGGGGAAATGCAAACTCTCGCCAAAGCTGAAAAAACGCATATCAAAGAAGCGCTTCTGCAAACCGCATCCATTGAAGAGGCGGCTCGGGTTCTTGGAATTGATCCTGCAACATTGTGGCGCAAACGTAAAAAATATCAATTGGATTGATTTCGTGCGTTTTGCAAGTCGATTTTCTTGCAAAATGCACGGTTTGTGTTTTCCAACATCATCACCATTCTATCCAGTGTCATTAACCTCTTGTTTTTAATCCGGTTTATTTCATTGGCACGAAATCTGCCTAATAGACTGTTATAACTATATGCTCACAATGTGCTAAATCTCATTTGTAAGAGCAAAAAGGCGGCTTATAATCTATGCTATCATATGAAAAGCACAATATTACATTGCTTTATAAATCCGGGACTGATTTCAGTTCCACAGCCGATGAAGGGCTGACTCTGGTTACAAGCCCGATTTCATGCCTAAACGAAGCAATGGAGAAACCATATGATTTAATTGTAATTTGTTTTGATCTCGCCAGTTTGAGAGAAAGTGATGCCCTGGTTGAACTCTGCACTGCGTTAAAGAAAAACCGTTACACCAGACAGATACCGCTTTTGGTCATTCTTCCATTCAAACATAGGAAATTGCTTGAGAGCCTTAGGGACGCCGGAGTGGAATATGTCAAATTTTATGACTTAAAAGAACTTGATTCAAAAAGCAGGGTAAAAACTCTTGTCACACCTCCGGCTAAAGAATGCGGGATAGGCAGAGTCTTATCCGAAATATGTCCTTACATCAATTACTCTCCCATCGGCCGCCATCAGGAAATATTATTTTGTGGTGCTTATCTAAACCGGATGGTCATAGCGACATATCGTTTAAAGCATTATTGTGAAACATATAATTATGAAAATTGTGAATATTTTAAGAATCCAAAATTTTCCAACCAGACTTGATAAGAAGGGTCTTGCCCATCTTTTCGGCTAAAAAATAAGCAAAGGAAGGCTTGAATGGGTTTGCACAAATTGAGAAAAATGCATCCGGCGACAATCCTATTGTCAAGTTATCTGCTTGCCATCGGCACAGGAACATCCCTCTTGCTGATGCCTTGCGCCACGGTTTCAGGAAATATTTCCCTTATGGATGCCTTGTTTACAGCCACTTCTGCGGTCTGTGTAACCGGCTTGGTTGTCGTGGACACTGGAACCTATTTTACGCTTTTCGGCCAGGGCGTTATCCTGATACTTATTCAACTGGGCGGATTGGGAATCATGACTGTTTCAGTAACTATCTTCCATTTAATGAGGAAAAGTGTCTCCTTCCGACAGCGGATGGCTGTGCAGGATGTGTTTGCCCACACGCCCAGAGAGGACATCTATCATCTATTAAAGGCGATTTTTTGCTTTACCGGAATTGCAGAATTAATCGGTGCAACGCTGCTGTTTGTCCACTGGAACAGGGAATATTCATGGACAAAGGCTCTATATATGGCCGTATTTCACTCTGTTTCGGCCTTCTGTAATGCGGGATTCTCACTGCTAAGCAACAGTTTTATGGATTACCGAGGAGAAATGTTGTTGAATTTGACGATCTGTGCCTTGATCATATTTGGCGGCATAGGATTTCCGGTAATTTACGATAGTTATAAAACCACATTTCAGCGTCACGAAAGACGCTCGAAGCTGTCTATTCAAACAAAAACCGTATTAATAACAACCGGAATCCTGATCGTTTTCGGAATGTTCATTTTCTGTGGCATAGAAAAGAATGCATTGCTTCAGGATGAAACCTTTAATGAAAGCATGCTGGCATCATTTTTTCAATCGGTTACCTGCCGCACTGCCGGGTTTAACACCGTTGATATTGCAGCACTAAACAATACGACTTTAACTTTCATGATATTTCTTATGTTCTTCGGAGCTTCTCCTGGTTCGTGCGGCGGCGGTGTTAAGACAACCACCCTTGCGGTTCTGGGAGCATTTACCTGGAGCCGCTTGAGGAGAAGAATCCGAGTCAATATTTTTAAAAAAAGCATCCCCAAAGAGACTGTGACAAAAAGCATATCGCTTGTCGTTATATCAATCGGTCTCATATGTATGCTGTTTTTTTTATTACTTTTAAGCGCTCCGAAAGAGTCTATCAATGGGGCCGGTCATGGACAGTTTTTAGCCTATTTATTTGAGGTGGTTTCCGCATTCGGAACAGTGGGCCTTTCTATGGGAGCAACCGCAGAAATAAATAACTGGGGGAAATTTTTGATCTTTTTAATGATGCTAATCGGCAGGATCGGTGTGCTGACATTTTCCTATGTTATTGCCGGAACAGAACCTGTAAAAGGCATTGAATATGTTGAAGAAAATATTATGATTGGATAACAGGAGTAAAAATGAAAAGATTTGCAGTCATCGGGTTAGGAAATTTTGGCTTTTACATAGCCAAATCACTTTTTGAAGATGGGAATGAAGTAATAGCGATTGATATGGATCAAAATCGTATTCAGACAATAGATGGCTTCTGCAGCGAAGCCATTGTAATGGATGGCACCGATAAAGAACGCCTGAAAGCCCTTGGCCTTGAAGTAATGGACAGTGTTATCGTCAGCACCGGAGCCAGAATCAGTACCAGTATATTGATCTGTCTTCATTTGCTGGAAATCGGGGTCAAAAAGATACTGGCCAAGGCATTGGATGAAGACCATGCAAAAATCCTGAAAAAGGTAGGAGCTACTGAAATCATACATCCGGAAAAGGATATGGCCATCAGAGCGGCCAAGCTTTTGTCGACACCAAATATCATGGATTTTATTCCGCTGGAAAAAGACTACAATCTCCTTCAGTTTGCTCCCCCGCAGGCATTTATCGGCAAAACTTTAAGAGAACTGAATCTTCGCGCCAAATACGATGTTTATGTGATTGCCATAAAAGAACTTGTCCCGGAAAACTTTATTCTTGTTCCACAGGCCGATTTTGTTATAAAAGACAGCGATATTCTGATTATGCTGGGCAGATCTCAGGACATAAAGCAAATTAAGGGCTTGGAGTGATGGTTTTTAAAAACCGGCCAATAATATGGAAATGGCTGCTGGAGTAAAGGCTCAGCCAGCTTCTCAAGCCTGTTACTGAAATATAGCTGAATTGACATTATATATACTCCTGATTCAAGTTCCACGCCTTTTTCGCATGATTTTTACACGAACAATTTTATTAATCACCACGAAGAACACGAAGGATTTCTCTTTGTCTTCACGTCCTTCGTGTCCTTCGTGGTAAAAAATATCGCTGTGAGGGGCTCCGGATGCATATTATGTGTTTCATGCGTAATTGGTCAAACCAAAAACAACAGAATTTTTTAAGGCAGAATGAAATAATACCGGTTTATTGACTTTGATAAGGAAATTGTTTACAAAACATATGATGTTATCCTTGTGATTTTATGGAAAAGACTCCAGAAAACATATAAAACGTCTAAAAATATCGTAATTATTCAGCCACAGATTTACGCTGATCATCACTGATATTTTTTTATTGTAATAGTTCACAAAGAGACCTCTGAAAAAATGCTCTCTTCCTGTCATTCCCTCTGAAGTTTAACCTTGAACCTTGAACCTTTGAACCGTGAACGGTTATTTCTTTATAATAGTCGATATCTTAAATATGTAAATCTTTTTTGTGTTTTATCGTTAGTTATCCCGATAGTCAGGGCTTTGCTTGTGCCAACCATTACAACCAGATTTATACCACGGGTTACCGCGGTATAAATGAGGTTTCGCTGCAAGAGGATATAATGCTGTGTAAGAATAGGGATTACTACAGCCGGATATTCGGAACCTTGTGACTTGTGAATTGAAACAGCATAAGCTAAAATAATTTCATCAAGATCTGTAAAGCTGTATGTCACCTTTCGGCCGTCAAAGGATATAATTACTTCCCTGTCTATAGCGGAGATACTGATTATTCTGCCGATATCTCCGTTAAAAATATCCTTTTCATAGTTATTTTTAATCTGCATTACCTTGTCGTTAACTTTAAAGTTCCTGCTGCCGCTTATTACCGTATCTTTACCCGGATTTAGAGCTGTTTGCAATTTTGTGTTGAGATTTTCGGCGCCTATAACGCCCTTATGCATAGGGGTTAAAACCTGAATGTCTTCGATTGAATTAAAGCCGAACCGGCGGGGAATACGTTCCTTGACAAGTTCGATAATAATTTCAAGAACCTTTTCAGGGTCTTCCTGCTGAATAAAATAGAAATCGTTCTTTAATTTGGATGAATCCTGCGCCTTGATATCCGGAATAATTCCTTTATTAATTCTGTGAGCATTAATGATAATCCGGCTTTCTCTGGCCTGTCGGAAAATTTCGTTAAGTTCTACCACCGGTATTATGCCTGATTTAATAATATCGCTTAAAACATTTCCCGGTCCTACAGAAGGAAGCTGGTTAACATCGCCGACAAGGATAAAGGTAGCGCCGGTAGGAATGGCCTTTAAAAGATGGTGCATCAAAATTGTGTCTATCATTGAGGCTTCATCAACAATAAGCAGGTCGCAACCCAGCGGATTCTTTTCGTTTTTTTGAAAACCTCCTTTCTGAACACTGAACTTAAGCATCCTGTGAATAGTAGCAGCGTTATGACCCGTGGTTTCGCTCATTTGTTTTGCCGCCCTGCCTGTGGGAGCAGCCAGCATTATTTTTGTTTTAAGCCCGGCAAAAATCTTTATCATAGCGTTGATAATTGTGGTTTTGCCCGTGCCGGGACCGCCTGTGATAACAACCACCTTGTTTTCAAGAGATGCCCTTATTGCCGCTTCCTGATTTTTTGCTGGAATTATATTCAGTTGTTTTTGTACCCATTTTAAGGCTTGATCTACTTTAATATTGCGGATTGATTTAGGCGAACACACAAGCCTTTTAAGCAAAAAAGCGATTCTGGTTTCGCAAAAGTGGAACTTTGACAGATAAACAGCTTTATTGTATGCTTTGAATTCTTCAATAGAGTCGTCAATGTCCTCAATAATTATTTTTCCTTCATCTGCCACAGTGTCAATAGCATCTGAGACTGTTTTCCTGTTGACTTGAAGTATATTGACGCACTCAATTACAAGCAATTCATAAGGGTAAAAAACATGTCCCTTGTCTGCAAGATGGTTTAACACATAAAGTATGCCTGCTTTAACACGCAATTCGGAATTTTTGGAAAAGCCAAGTTTTTCCGCAATACTGTCCGCTATAGTAAAACCTATGCCAAAAATATCGGTTGCAAGACAGTATGGGTTTTCTTGCACAATCTCTATTGATCTGTTTCCGTATTGTTTGAAGATTTTTACTCCGTAGCCTGTACCGACTCCGTAGGTTTGTAGAAAAAGCATTACATCCCGGATATCTTTATGCTCATCCCAGGATGTTTTGATCATAGCAATACGTTTTTTTCCGATACCATCTACATCGGCAAGTTTTTCAATTTTATTTTCAATAATATCCAGAGTTTTCACGCCGAACTTTTTTACGATGCGGCCGGCCATGACCGGCCCGAGACCTTTAATGAGACCTGAGCCCAAATAGTTTTTAATTCCACAAATGGTCGCGGGAACAACCGTATTATAGTCAATTACCCTGAACTGCCTCCCGTATTTGGGATGATCTGCCCATTCTCCTTTCATTTTGAGGATTACACCCGGCATAGGAGACGTCAGATTACCAACCACGGTTACCGGTTCTATTTGTCCGTCCACCTTTACCTTTGCAATGGTGAAACCGCTTTCCACATCCGAATATGTAATTTTTTCAATCTGGCCCTTAAGATCAGCAAGCATCGGTTTTCTCTTTTTTTGTTTTACCGAGTTTAATTGCACAAAACTCACCGCACATAGTACAACCTTCTTTGCCCGCGCTTTCACTTTTTTCCAGAAAAGCTTCGGTTTTTTCTGGATCAATGGATAACTTTATCTGACCTGCCCAGTCAAACTCATCTCTATGCTTTGCCATAAGCAGATCTTTTTCAAGCGCTCCATTAACTCCCTTGGCAATATCCGCAATATGGGCGGCAATTCTGGATGCTATAATGCCTTCCTTTACATCCTCTATGGTCGGAAGTCTCAGGTGCTCCGAGGGAGTAACATAACACAGGAAATCCGCACCCGCTGCTCCGGCTATGGCTCCCCCGATAGCCGCTGTTATATGATCATAACCAGGAGCTATGTCCGTGGGGATGGGACCAAGCACATAGAATGGAGCGCCGTTGCAAAGACTTTTTTCCAGTTTTACGTTTGCCTGAATATCATTGATGGGAACATGGCCCGGCCCTTCTATCATTACCTGAACACCCCGCTTTCTTGCTCTTTTTGTAAGCTCGCCAAGCAAAACAAGCTCTTCCACTTGTCCCCTGTCTGTTGCATCGGCGATACAGCCGGGTCTCAGGCCGTCACCAAGACTAAGAACCATGTCGTAAGCCTTAGCTATTTCAAGTAATCTATCATATTGCTCATAAAGCGGATTTTCCTTTCCGTTACATTCCATCCATTTTGATAAGAAGGTTCCTCCTCTGCTGACAATTCCAAGACGACGACCCTGGTTTTCTATACAATCAACGCTTCTTTTTGTCACACCGCAATGGACGGTAATAAAATCTACGCCGTCTTCGCCGTGTTCTTCTATGACATTAAACATGTCATCCGCGCTCATTTCCATAATAGATCTTCTGGAATTGAGCATATTAACAGCAGCCTGATATATCGGAACAGTCCCGATTATCAGCGATGACTGACTGATAATCGCTTGTCTTATTGCTCTGATATCTCCGCCTGTAGAAAGATCCATGATTGTATCTGCTCCTGCGGCAATTGACACCTTTACCTTCTCGAGCTCCAGATCAGGATTGTTTCGATCTTTTGACGTGCCGATATTGGCATTAACCTTAGTTCTCAAGCCCTTGCCGATAGCTATAGGCAAAACAGATGTATGCTTTTTATTCCTTACCACCACAATGTTGCCGTCCTCAACACCCTTGCGGATAAATTCCGGCTCTACCCCTTCTTGCTCGGCGCATATCTCCATTTCCTCTGAAATTTTATTTTCACGCGCTGTTTCTAATTGTGTCATATTTACACCTCATAATTATACGGCTCGGAAATTCTATAATTTATTGATATTATAGCTATTTATTTACGCTATTGCAGCCTCGATCAGGGAATGTTGGAATATTGGAATGATGTAAAAGATAAAAAGACCAAAATCCTTTGGAACCCATTATTCCAGCATTCCATTAATCCAGTATTTCAATAGCGAAGCTAAGTTCTATCTATTCTGATCTTCGGCTATAATAAGTTCTGCTACCTTTTTCCCTGAAAGAAGCATTCCGCCGAAGATGGGCCCCATTCTTGGGCCGCCAAAAGCAGCATTGGCAGACATTCCTGCTACAAAAACTCCGGGACAGATCTTTTTTGTATTTTCAATCGTAAGCCTTTCCGCCTTGTCTGCCCAGAGAGAACGCTCGCCCATTACCTTTCCGGTTTCCGTGTTTAATTTCATGTCCGCCTTGCGTTCAATCACACGAAGCACCTCATTGGCATGTCCGGTTGTATCAACAACATTTTCTGCTTTGATAGTAAGGGGATCCACATGAAGACCGCCTGCTTCAACCGGCGACCAGTTAATAACAAGACCAACGACACGATTCTCGCGGATCATAACATCTTCAACGCTCATGCAATTAAAAACCTTGGCTCCAGCCCTGGTCGCACATGAAGCGATAGTTGTGATCGATTCAACAGCATCTGCCGTAAAATAGCCTGGCTGATACTCTTCGGATCTTATATTAAATACATCGAGTATCTCTTTGCCCTCTTGTTGCACTACTATCTCATTGAACATCATGCCGCCGCCCCACATGCCGCCGCCTACACTTAATTTGCGCTCAAATATCGCCACTTTTTTGCCGGCTTTTGCAAGAAAATATCCAGCTACCAGGCCTGAAGGACCCGCGCCTACTATGGCCGTGTCAACCTCCGTATATTCCAGAAATTTTTGCGAAAAGCGTTCAACAATTGCTCTGGTTATTGTAATTTCATTTAACTCCATAATATTTTGTACCTCCTGGTTTAAATTTGATTATTTCCAGAAATTTACAAACTCAAAAAGTAACCTGTCAACAATCTGATATGGCGGGCAGTTAAATTTAAAACAGCTGACTGTTTGAGCGTATTAGTAAGCGTTGAGAAAGAACGACGACCGAATAAGATTTTCTATGAGTCTGATAATGTCGGCTTTAGCAATTTTTTTATAAAATGATTGCTCTAAGTTCTTTCTTTACGCTCACTTATATGCGAGTTTCAGCCGTTCTTAAATTTAATTGTCTGCCGGATCGGATTAACCTCATAATGAGTTTTAAATTTCTGATTTCAGGTTTTTCGATATTGTTATTACCTTTTCCGCAACCTCGTCGGGGTGTTTCCCAAAAACCCTTATCATCGGTTCCTTACCCACATCACCACGGTCAAAGATAATATCAGGGATTGTATTATGCCTTGAGAACACGCTGTCGGTTCCCCATTTAAGAGAAGAACCTTCTTTAGCCTTTATATCTTCTGGTTCATCGGCCCGGTCAAAATTATCGATCACATAGCCCATTTTCCGGCATATATTGATTATATCTTCGGAAAATCTGATATTCATTGCGCAGCGAAAGTCCTTGTTATACTTCATTGCCGTCA
>JASEIZ010000230.1 GCA_030017395.1 Desulfobacterales bacterium
AGTACGGGGCAGGCTTATCAAGTCCGGCATGACGATTTCAAGACTTTTTACGAGATCATCATATTTAAATCGCTACAGAAAAGTCTGTTCAGGCGCTAATTACAAAATTAAGTCGCTGTCTATAACAGTGCCCGCCTTTATTGTTGCCGGAGATATTCCGTTGTTTGTTATTGTAACCCTTCCTTTTATTGTTATGTTTTTCTCAAAAAAAACATCCCCCTTTATGGTAAGAGATTCACAATCAATTAAGGATGGAACCCCATCAATAAGAAATCTTTCATTCAACTTATCTCTTGTCCCGTAATATCCTGGATCAAGATCTATCCTTATTAAATCCGATTTCATGTTCGGGTTTAGAATCAACGTTTGATCTTCTGAAAAAATAAAGCGATTTGACCGGACCGCAAGCAGATCATTGCAGTTTTTAACAGGAAAAAAACGTGTTCTTGGCACCTTAATCGCCGGTGTGTTTTCAAAAAGGGATAAAGCCGCCCCCATTGCGGTTTCTACATGATATACCTTTGGACTGGATTCATCCCTTGGGTCAAGGGTCTTTGGGTTCAGTATCATTGGAAGGCGGATTATCCTATATTCTTCAATAACCTCCTTTAATACCGGCAGGTTGATCCAGATGTTGTTTGTATTGAAATACCTGTACCTGCCTATATCTCTAAAGGCATCCAGTTCATCTTCCGGGCACTGGGCTGCTTCACGCAAAATCAAATTGCCGCTTTTATGTCTGGCAATATGCCCCCCCTTTAGATCAGCCGGCGTTCTTTCAGCTACCTCCATCATAAACGGAAACTTATTTTCGGAAAAGTAACCAAGAAGAGAAGCATTCATTGTAGCGCCCAGGTTATCCGAATTGGCGATAAAAGCATATCTTATTTCTCTGTCAAGCAGATATTGTAGGGTCCCTGATGTATAAATGGCTGTATAGACATCACCGTGGCCGGGTGGATTCCACTCTAAATCCGGATTTTGCGGCCAGGTTGCCGGGCCAAACCCGTCACGGAGTATCTTGGGGAATTTGTTCTGAATAAATATTATGGGAAAGCTGGACGGGTTTATTCGCGATAGAGCAGAAAGGTTATCCTGATGTGTGCTAAAGCTGTTCATAAATGACAGCATGACATTGTTTATCTCCGCCTGCTTTAATATTATCTCAAGAAAGCTTTTTCCATCTTTTACTCTGATAATCGATTTTGGCTTTTCAAGGCCCATAGTAGTGCCAAGTCCGCCGTTTAATATTATCATCACGGCATTTTTTAAGACTTTTGTCCCTGCATCGGCATATTGGCCGATATTATCCGCATTTTCAATTTCATCCGCATTTAGAGGCCTTATATCTTTATCAAATATAAAACCTGTTTCACCGGCAACTACCTTTTTATAATAATAAGCAAATGTATCAATAACAGCCGGCGATAACTCCTCTTTTTTCATCTTCTCAATAAAGAATTGCAGGTGATTCGACGTTCTGGTTTGTTTCATAATAAGCTCCAGTGAGAAATCTAAACCTCTTCAATCCATCCCATTGTGTCTTCTGCTCTGCCATACTGGATGTCGGTTATGGCTTGATAGAGCCTCTTTGCCACAGGCCCTACTTTGCCTCCTCCTATATTTATAACTCTATCGCCGTATTTCATTTCACCAACAGGCGAAATAACTGCGGCTGTTCCTGACCCGAAAACCTCTTGCAGTTTTTCTGAGTCGTGCGCATCTATTAGATCATCTATGCTGATTAGCCGTTCACTAACTTTTATATCCCATTTTTTTGCCATAATTATTACAGAATCTCTGGTAATGCCGGGCAGAATGCTTCCGTTTAACATGGGGGTCACCAACTCATCATCTATAACAAAAAATATATTCATAGACCCGACCTCCTCAATATACTTCTGATGGACGCCATCAAGCCACAGCACCTGTGTATAACCGTTTTTGTGGGCTTCTTCTCCTGCATATAGACTTGCCGCATAATTTCCGGCTGCTTTGGCCTCGCCTATTCCGCCGCGTACAGCCCTGACATGATTCTTTGTCACCCATATTTTAACCGGATTAAAGCCTTCGGCATAATATGCACCTACAGGGGAAAGAATAATAAAGAAACGATATGTATGTGAAGCGCACACACCCAGAAAATTATCTGTTGCAATAACAGTCGGCCTTATGTACAGGGAGGTTTCCGGCGCGCCCGGAATCCAGTCTTTTTCCAGAACAATCAACTGTTTCATGGCATCAAAAACAAAGTTCTCGTCAAATTCAGGAATACAAAGCATTCGGCAGGATCGGTTCAGCCGCTTGAAATTATCTTTCGGTCTGAACAACCGGACAGCACCCGAATCTGTTTTATAAGCTTTTAGTCCTTCAAATACCGCCTGCCCATAGTGAAGCACCGTGGTTGCAGGATCCATTAAAATGGGGGTATATGGTTCAATCCGCGGATTATACCATCCATTATCAGGATTATAATCCATATTAAACATGTGATCGGTAAATATAGTCCCAAAACCAAGCTTTGAATTGTCAGGTTTGGGTTTAAGTAACTCCGATTTTGTAATTGTCAGTTGCATTCAACCTCCTTTATCTATTTCCACAGCATAAGCCCTGTATCGTTATCATAAGTTCTTTCCCTTGGTTTGCCTGTTAATTCCTGCAAATTTATTTCTCCTGCATAAATAATAGTTTCCGAAAATAGATGTCCGCCTATTGTTTTCCCCTGTTCGTCGGAAAGTAGAATGTGAGCATGAATAAACGGTTTGCCGTCTTTTAACGAAACATTGCCCATGCAGCTCACGACTTCAAATGGCGCTTCCTCTTTAACGGTTACATAAACCTGTTGCTTTTGATCGTAAACGCCTATAGTGGCGGAAGAAACTGCGCCGATAACTGAAAACAGAGCCATATGGATCAGGGCGTTCTCACAAAACTCCTCGACAGAAAGGATCAAATCTCTGCCTTGAGGAAGACAGCCTACAAAAAGACGTCCACGCTGAAATTCAAAACAGGATAGTTTCTTCATTACAATATCCTGACCCGGAATCCGGAATATAAAAAAGATTGAACTGCAACAGCAAGCGCATTCCTTGCAGCTTGCTACGGGGTTCTTCAATAACTTTTTTGGTTTATTATTAGTTTTTAAAAATATAGCAAACTTACGTTTAAATCAAGATTTAATTGAAGATTTCCTTTGGCAAGCTAAGGGAAAGTGCTCACTATTACGGTTTATCATTTCAACAAGTGCCGGCAGTAAAGAATCCTGGCCCAGAGGACCAGGCTTTGGCTATCCCCAGAGGGAATTTGCTTTGTTGGCAGTTCATTGATTTATTGAAAT
>JASEIZ010000231.1 GCA_030017395.1 Desulfobacterales bacterium
ACCCTGATTTCTCAGGATCAACGAGGTTTTTTATTTTTTTGATGGTGAATCAGGGACAGCTAAGCCGATTAGTTGTCAAAGGTTTTGATTAAAGAGCGTTGCATAGCTGGATCCAATTTGTTATGGAAAGATGCATGAAATATTTAAAGATAATAATTATAACTGGTTGTTTGGTCTTTGTTTTGTTCAATCCGCACCTGGCCGGATGCAAAGATAATTCTTATCCGCTCAATCTGTCACAGGATGAAATCATCGAGAAGATTGAAAACAGATATGCCGCAAAAGGATTTTCGGCAAATTTTTCTCAAAAATCGACCATAAAGGCAATGGATATCACGGATACCGCGTTTGGAAATCTTTTTGTAAAGGCCCCCGGCATGATGAGGTGGGAATACGAAAAGCCGGACAGGCAGCTCATAATTACAGACGGCAAAAGATTGTGGATTTACAGACAGGCTGATAATCAGGTTATGGTTGGAACAGCCCCTTATTTTTTTGGAAACGGCAAGGGAAGCGGGTTTCTTTCAGACATGAAGATTATAAGGGAAAAATTTAATATTGAGCTGGATGATAAAAGTGCCGGCAAATACTATGTTTTAAAACTTATACCTAAAGAAAAAACATTCGATATCTTCCTGATATACCTTTCGATATCAATAAATACTTTTGATATTGTTCAAATAACGACATATAATTCATATAACGATGAAACAAAAATTTATCTTAAAAACATCGAGTTCAAAAAACATATAGACGACTCAATGTTTAATTTTGAAATTCCTGAAGGAGCCGATATTCTGCAACTTGACGGGTAGTTGGTCCGCGCAGAGAGAACGGATAGGAAAATGAAGGAAAAGATAAAGAATCTGCTGAAAAAAAGAAAAGCAATCATGCTGGCGCACAATTATCAGCCGCCGGAAATTCAGGATATTGCCGATCTTTGCGGAGATTCTCTTGAGCTCAGCATAAAGGCATCCATGACCGATGCCGAGGTTATCCTCTTTTGCGGCGTGAACTTCATGGCTGAGACAGCTTCAGTGCTGTCTCCTGAAAAGAAGGTTCTTTTGCCCCGCAAGGACGCAGGCTGTCCAATGGCCGATATGGTAACACCATCACAGCTTAAGTCGAAGCTTGCGAAACTTCCTTCAATGCCGGTGGTAACTTATGTAAATTCATCCGCATCTGTCAAGGCCATGTCAACCATATGCTGCACATCGGCAAACGCTATTGAGGTTGTAAACAGTCTGGAAGCAGAAGAAATACTTATGGTTCCCGATAGGAATCTGGCTCAATATACAGCTTCTAAAACAAATAAAAAAATACATCTGTGGGATGGATACTGCCCGTTCCATAACAGCCTTACGCCCGAAGATGTTCAAAAAGTAAAAAAAATGCATCCGGACGCCCTTTTTATGGCACATCCTGAATGCAGACCCGAGATACTTAAGCTTGCCGATGCTATTGCAAGCACTTCAGGGATGATTAGGTATGCGGGTGAGTCTGACAGCCTGTCCTTTATTGTGGGTACGGAAATCGGGATGCTTTATCCATTAAAAAAGGCAAATCCTGGCAAAGAGTTTTATCCGGCATCAAAGAATATGCTGTGTGATGATATGAAAAAAATCTCTCTCGATGATATTATAAGGTCTCTTGAAACCATGGAAGGAGAGGTTAAGGTTCCTGAGAATATAAGACTGCCGGCATTAAAAGCGGTTCAAAGAATGATGAACCTGTCGTAACTACTCGGGTTTACGGTTCCACGGTTCACGGTTAGAAAGCGATGAAGATTAAACCCTGAACCTAACAACTTGAACTGAACAGCGAGCGCATTCCCCGCTGCTTGCGGCGGGGAGCTTCAATGGTTACAACTAATCAACCAACCAGCTCATCTGGAATATCGGCATTGGTGTAAACCCTTTGCACATCATCACAATCTTCGAGTCTTTCCATCAATTTGATCATCTGCTCTGCTTCCTTTCCTTTAAGTTCAAGCGTTGTCTGTGGAAGCATGGTGATTTCCGCTTCTATATAAGGAATAGATGCATTATCTATAGCTGTTTTTACAGCTTCAAAATCGTTTGGCTGCGTGATAATTTCAAAAATATTGTTGTCGTCCCTTACATCTTCAGCGCCGGCCTCAATGGCCGTTTCCATCAAAAGGTCCTCATCAACAGCGTTCTTCTCAACATCAATATATCCCTTGCTTTTAAACATCCAGGATACACATCCGTTTTCGCCGAGATTTCCGCCGCATTTATTGAAAATATGACGGATATCGGCAACCGCCCTGTTTTTATTGTCAGTAAGCGATTCAATTAGAACGGCGGCTCCTCCGGGGCCGTATCCTTCATAATTTGACTCTTCATAATTTACACCTTCAAGTTCGCCCGTACCCTTTTTGATTGCTCTTTCAATATTATCTTTAGGCATATTTTCACTTTTTGCCGCCAGAATAGCTGTTCTCAGCCTGGGATTGCCGGAAGGGTCCCATCCTCCAGTGCGAGCAGCAACAGTAATTTCTTTGATAAGCTTGGTAAAAATTTTACCCCTCTTTGCATCTGTAGCCCCTTTTTTATGTTTTATGGAAGACCATTTGCTATGCCCCGACATATTCTCCTCCTATTTTTTCTCAAATCCAACAACATATATTTCTTTGCTTGATTTTTTGCTGCTTTGCGGCTTGAAAATTTTGTATTTATTAAAATTTAATTCAATTAAATCTATAAATTCTTTAAAATCCTCTCCCTGAAAAATCTTACAAACAAATGATCCGCCGTCAACCAACAGATCTTCAGCAATACTTAAGGCGGCCCTGCAGAGATTAAAAGACCTTGCGGCATCGACATTTTTATTGCCGGTAGTATCCGGCGCCATGTCGCTCATTACTATGTTAAAATCTTTTCCCACAGCTTTTATAATTTTTTGATCCTTTTCGTCAATAGACAGCACATCGCAGACATAAGTTTTGGTATTGGCCGGAAGTTTTAATAATACCGACTTTGACAAGGGTTTCAGGTCAATTCCCACTATCTTTCCTTTTTCACCGGTCAAATCTGCCGCATAAAGCAGCCAGGAACCGGGGAAACATCCAAGATCGAGAACCCTGTCTCCTTTTTTTATAATTTTATACTTTTGCTGTATTTCCTTGAGCTTATAAACGGATCTTGCGGGAAATTGTTCCTTCTTTGCCTGTCGCGAATAATGATCTTCCCATTTGTTATGTTTAGATTTCAAGTTACGCATATCGTAATATTTTAGCCCTTTGAAAAAAAATCTCTCTCACCGCCGAGACGCAAAGAACGCAAAGATGAAAAGTTTTTTGTTTTCCGTTGAG
>JASEIZ010000232.1 GCA_030017395.1 Desulfobacterales bacterium
TAATCTCGTCAGCTGATGATCCGGTTAAAAAAGGAAAAGAAATTCTTTTTCTTACAAAAAATAACGGCGCTTTTATCAGGCCATGTCCCGGAACCCGCCATTATACCTGTTGCGGCTACAAGATACTGCACATCGGCACTTTCTGCGTCATGGACTGCTCTTACTGCATCCTGCAATCATATTTTCATCCGCCTGTTCTTCAATATTTCGTTAACCATGATGATCTGCTGTCGGAATTAGACATCATGTTTCAAAAAAAGAGTGTGAGAAGGGTAGGGACAGGAGAGTTTACTGACAGCATGATCTGGGAGTGGTGGACAGACCTTTCAAGCCTGCTTGTTCCTAAGTTTTCAGGCCAAACATCCGCCGTGCTTGAACTAAAGACCAAAACAATTGCAATTAACAGGCTGAAAAAACTCGATCACAATCGCAAGACAATAGTTTCCTGGTCACTTAATACAAAAGAAGTTATCAGCAATGAGGAGCGTCATACAACCTCTCTTTCCGAGAGGCTAAAAGCGGCTGCCAAATGTGAATCATGGGGATATCCGCTGGCCTTGCATTTTGATCCAATAATTATTTATGAGGGCTGCGAAGAGGATTACAGGCAAGTGATTATACAACTCTTTTCTACACTATCTCCTGAAAATATCGTATGGATAAGCCTCGGTACTTTTAGATTTATGCCGTCTTTAAAACAGGTTGTCCAAAAACGGTTTCCTGAATCAAAAATAATATATGGAGAATTCATATCCGGCCTGGACAATAAGATGCGCTACTTTAAGCCTCTTCGTATTGATCTTTATCAAAAGATGGCCTCCTGGATCAAGGAGGCAGCCCCTGATGTTCTTGTCTATTTCTGCATGGAAGATGATGAGGTGTGGAAAAAGTCTCTTGGATTTATTCCCTCTGACCGTGGAGGCCTGCCTAAAATGTTAGATGAAGCTGCTGTACGGTATTGCGGACTTGATAGAACATAACCGTTCACGGTTTACAGTTATCGGTTCACGGTTAAAAAAACTGTGAACCGACAACCGTTACCTTTATCTTTTCTCATTGAAGCTCCCCGCCGCAAGCAGCGGGGAATGCGCTCGCTTTTGCGATTCAACATTCGATGTTGGACGTTCGATGTTCATTTTTTTATTCTTTACTCTTTTTTATCTCCTCAACAAGCTTTTGTGATATCTGAGCCGGAACTTCCTCATAATGAGAGAATTCCATGTAAAACATGCCGCGACCGCCCGTCATCGATTTGATATCAGGAGCATAGGTAAGAAATTCAGCCATTGGTACGGTTGCGTTGATAATTTGATTTTTACCCTTGTTATCCATACCCAGAACTCTGCCGCGTCTGCTGTTAAGATCTCCCATGATGTCGCCCATATATTCATCAGGCGTTGTAATGGAAACTTTCATGATAGGTTCAAGCAAAACAGGATTGGCTGCTTCGGCAGCTTTTTTAAAGGCAATGGAACCGGCAATCTTAAACGCCATTTCAGAAGAATCAACAGCGTGATAAGAGCCGTCATCAATTATAACTTTGAAATCTATGCAGGGAAATCCGACAAGCACACCCTTTTGTGCTGCTTCTACAATACCTTTTTCAACCGCCGGAATATAAGTTTTTGGAATCGCGCCTCCTACAATTGAATTGACAAACTCAAACCCTTGGCCTCTTGGAAGCGGTTCCATCTGAATCCAGCAATCACCGTACTGGCCGTGGCCACCTGATTGTTTTTTATGTTTTCCCTGAACCCTGACCTTTTTTTTAATTGTTTCCTTATATGGAACCTTGGGGGTGTTGAGATTTACTTTAACATTGAACTTCCTTTTGAGCTTTTCAACAACTGTCTCGATGTGTACCTGCCCCCTTCCCGACAAAAGAATCTCCTTTGTTTCGGAATTTCGTGTAAGGCTCAGAGCAATATCTTCTTCCAGAAGCTTTGAAAGAGATGCAAAGATTTTATCTTCATCCTCCCTTGATTTTGGCTCGATAGCAAAAGAGATAAGAGTAGGAAGAGGATCGGCGCATTTAAATTTAATCTTGTTGGCCTCATCACAAATGGTATCGCCTGTAAGTGTATCTTTAAGTTTTGCAACAGCGACTATAGAACCCGGCCCGGCCGATGTTATCGGCTTTTGTTCTTTTCCCGCAAGCCTTAATAGCTGTGTAAAGCGTTCCTTTGAATTTTTATTTGTATTGTAAAAGGTTCCGTCACTTCCCAGGGTTCCTGAAACAATTCTGAAGATTGATAACCGGCCGGCATATGGGTCTGCCACGGTTTTAAACACAAAGCCTGAAAAAGGAGCATTTGGATCCGGGCTTTGCTTGATTTGATTTTTGCCTTCAGTATCCGTGCATATAATATCGTCCCTATCAAAAGGTGAAGGCATGCATTTAACAATTGCATCTGACAATAAATCAATTCCGATATTATTTGTAGCCGATCCGCAAAGAACAGGCACAAATACTAATGACAATACACCTTTTCTTAACCCTGTTATAATATCGTCATCGGACAAGGCTTCTCCATCAAGATACCTTTCAAGAAGATCATCATCTGCCTCTGCAATATTTTCAATCAGGGCTTCTCTTTGTTTTTCAGCCTGCTCCTGCATATCTGAAGGTATATTGCCTTGTTTTGCCTTTCCGTCAGAATCATAGGTATATGCTTTCATTCCGATAAGATCCACAACTCCCTTAAAATCCGCTTCAGTTCCTATCGGAAGCTGCAATATGATTGGTTTTGGTTTAAAACAATCTGCCGCATCTTTAAAAGCGCGAAAAAAATCCGCCCGCTCCCTGTCCATTTTATTTATAAAAATTATGCGGGGCAGGTTGAATTCTTCGGCAAAATCCCACGCCATCTCGGTCTGTACCTTGACGCCGTCCACTGCATCAATCAGAACAACAATTCCATCGGCAGCCTGCATGCAGCTTTTGGTATCTGAAAAGAAATTCTGATCTCCAGGAGTATCTATAAGAGAAACAACATATTTTCCCCATTTGAACTGGTGAAATCCGCTGCTGATACTTGTATTGCGTTTAAGTTCTTCCGGCTCAAAATCCATAACTGTATTGCCGTCTTCAATACGTCCAATCCTATTTATAACGCCTGTGTTAAAAAGTATAACTTCGGCCAGAGATGTTTTTCCGGCTCCACCATGTGATACAAAAGCGATGTTTCTTAAGTTTTCAGTCATGTCGGTCATTTAAACTCCTCTTCAATGGAATGTTAAAAATATGTCTTTTTTTTGTGATTTAGTGTCTTGACAAGCTCGTAAAAAGTCTCAAAATCGTCACGCCGGACTTGATCCGGCATC
>JASEIZ010000233.1 GCA_030017395.1 Desulfobacterales bacterium
TCAGGTTTTGATATAGTTGCTCGGGTTTCATCATTTTTAATACACGCTTTTTTATTACCGCCCCGCATCAAGTACGGAATAAACTTCAGCGAGAATTGAAGCTCCCCGCCGCAAGCAGCGGGGTTAGCGCTCGTTTTTGCGGTTCAGTAATTACAGGCTTGAAATAGTTTAAAATTGTATTATAATATAGTATAGCATTTATGAAACGTATTAGATTAAAGCAATTATTTGTCTTATCAAGCAGTTAACATCTAATGCTTAACACATGTCATTATAATAGTTAAGGAGGTAATAATGCAATTTGTATCAACAGATAGAACACAAACTCAGGTTATAGTTAATGAGTTTATCCGCAGTGTATATAACTGGATGGCCATTGGGCTTGGCCTTACAGGTTTTATCGCGTTTTATGTTTCAAGCAGCCCGAATTTGATAAGATTTATTTATGGAAATCAGATTTTGTTTTTTGGGCTGATAATCGGCGAATTAGCTCTTGTTTTTTATTTAAGCGCAAGGGTGCAAAAAATTCAAGCCTCAACCGCGACCGCCCTGTTTATATTTTATGCGGCATTAAACGGGGCCACCCTGTCCATTATATTTCTTGTTTACACCAGCGCATCCATTACATCGACATTTTTTATATGCGCTGCAACATTTGTCGCATGCAGCATATATGGTATGGTTACAAAACGTGATCTTACCTCGCTTGGCGGGTTCCTGACCATGGGGCTTATCGGAATTATCATAGCATCTGTTGTTAATATGTTCATTCGCAGCTCAGGGATGAGTCTGATCATTAGCTATATAGGGGTTCTTGTTTTTGTCGGTTTAACCGCGTATGACACACAAAAACTAAAACGCATGGCCATTTCACAACCCGCCGGCCTTGACGCGGGAGTCGTCAGAAAAGGGGCTATTATGGGCGCCCTTGCGTTATATCTGGACTTTATAAACCTGTTTCTTATGCTGCTTAGAATATTAGGAGACAGAAGATAGTTTTAGGCGCTTCAAACTCCAAGTTCTTTTTTTACTATATCTGCTATCTGCTTACAGTACATGCCGGTTTCATCCATGCTCTGCCCCTCAACCATTATTCTGCAAAGGGGCTGGGTGCCTGAATAACGAACAAGCACCCTGCCCCTTTTACCCAGACTTGTTTCAACCGATTTTATTGTCTTTCTGATAACAGGAACCGATCGGATATCAGGCTTGCTCTTTACTTTGATGTTAACAAAGACCTGTGGAAATACAGTCATGCTTTTGCCGAGCTCTGAAACAGGTTTTGATCCTGTTTTAACAGCTTCGATCAGCTTTATAGCGGCAAGAAGCCCATCGCCTGTTGTATGATGATTCAAAAAGATCATGTGGCCTGATTCTTCGCCTCCTAAAACAGCTTTGGATGAAATCATCTTTTCCGTAACATAACGGTCTCCAACATCTGCTGCAATATGCTCTACGCCTATATCTTTTAAAGCAAGCTTAAGCCCGATATTGCTCATAACAGTACTTACAACCAGATTATTTTTAAGCTCCCCTTTTTGCTTCATTGCCGTTGCACAGATGAAAATCATCTGATCGCCTGTTAAAATATTTCCTTTTTCATCAACCACGATAAGCCTGTCCCCATCGCCGTCAAAGGCAAGCCCAATATCAGCTCCCTTTTCAACAACCTTTTTACTCAAATTTTCCGGATGCTGTGACCCGCAGTTATCATTTATATTTTTTCCATCAGGATTGATGGAGATTGATTCAACATTCGCGCCAAGATCTGCGAACAGTTTGGGCGCAACACGATAAGTCGCACCATTTGAACAATCAATAACGATCTTAATTCCTTTGAACGGGTTGTCCCGCATAATTACGGTTTTAAGAAAAGCGCAGTAAATTTCTTCAGCATCATCGGCTTTATAAACATTGCCTGTATCACGTATCTGTTTTGAGGCTAAAATTGTTTCATTGCCAAGAACAAGCCTTTCGATTTTTTCCTCTTCTTTATCTGAAAGCTTAAAGCCGTTTTCTTTAAATATCTTTATTCCATTGTCATAAAAGGGATTATGGGATGCAGATATTACAATTCCGGCAACAGCATCGGTCGAAGCAGTCAAAAAGGCTACGCCGGGAGTCGGGAGAACGCCTGCAAGGTATGCGTCCACACCCATGGAACATATCCCGGAAACTAATGCATATTCCAACATATACCCGGATATTCTGGTATCTTTTCCGATGATTATACCGGATACACCCCTTTCTTTCTTAAAAAATGACGCAACTGCCCTGCCCACAGCTACAGCTGTTTCAGGTATTATCGGATATTCATTTGCTTTGCCTCTTATGCCGTCGGTGCCGAATAGTTTGCCCATTTACTGTTCCTTTACTTAACACCTAACACTTAGCACCTAACCCATGAAAGATGGAATAATTTCAAGCATTTTCATGGTGATGTCATCAATAATGCCCTGAAGCCACATTGTTCCGGTTTTTGAATCTTTGCTCTCAAGCCCTTTTATAACAGCAATATAATCCTTGCCCGATTTTTTTATGCCTGCATCTATTTTTTCAAGAAAAACATCTCTTAAGGCTTGATCGCCTTCATTATTGCGAAACTTTCCAAAAGATTCTTCCAGCGCAGTCCGCATACTATAAAGCTCATGCTTTTGCCTCGCAACAATTGAAGATGGCTTGACATCTGCAATATCCGGCATTTTATCACATAAATCCTTAAACCTTTTTATCCGTTCATCAATTGCCATGTTTAGTTTTTCTTTTAGACCGATAAAAAGGAAATTAGGGAAATCATCTGAAACAAACTGCGCGCGAACATAAATATACCACTGCATAAGGGCTGCAAGATTTGCCATATATATAATATTGTTTGTAACTATTCTTTTAATGCCTCTATATGCGCCCGGATTAAATGCAATATTTACACTCTTTGCCGGCCTATCAAAAACGAGACGTTGCGGTCTCAGTTCATCTTTTCTGCATATTGTGCCGGCAGCCACTACAGTGCCAAACGCAAGGCGACACGGGCCTACAAGCCCCCCCTGCCCTCCAAGAAATATAGGATTCTGGTTCATCATTACGCCGCTTGGCACATCACCGACAAGGGATGGGGCGGCCTTGTCCTGATCAGGAGTATAATTAAAGTGAATATATGAGCTGCCAACCTCGCTGTGATTTTTCCGGTCTGTTCCCCCGGCCATCAGGCAATCGCAAAAATTGATAAGGCTGCCCAGGGTTACGAACGGAAATAAAATGGTCTGTTTTAAACCAACTGTATGAGCTATGCTCGATTCTTCTTCAAGTATGGTTCCTTCTCG
>JASEIZ010000234.1 GCA_030017395.1 Desulfobacterales bacterium
CAGGCTTATCAAGTCCGGCATGACGATTTCGGGACTTTTTACGAGTTCATCATATATGAAGAATTTGACTTTTTACGAATTCATCATATATGTGTCAAGGCAAAATTGATTCACTTGTCTTTTATCTTTAATATTATTATACTAAATCAGATGAAACCATTATTTGCTTTAATATTTTTTTTGTTAATGTCTATATGCTTTATAACAACCAATGGAAATGCAGAGCTTAATTTATTTTACGGCGAAAAGAAGATTATTGTTTTAGACCCTGGACATGGGGGGCATGATAAAGGCGCCCAAGGAGCGGACGGAACATTTGAAAAGACAATAACTCTAAATCTTGCCAAAATGATCGCAGACGAACTTGGGAGTAAGTACAGAACGTCTTTAACCAGGACAGATGATTATCTGCTTAGCATACCGGACAGAACTGCCGTTGCAAATCATATGGGAGCAGACCTGTTTGTCAGCATACATGTTGGTGGAAGTTTTCTTCATAAAGCAAGCGGAATAACCGTATATTATTTCAAAGAAATGTCGGATACCGATATAACTTTTAACGGCGCAGCATCAGAGACTTATAGTTCAGATAACGATCCTACAAACTGGGATGATATTCAAAAAAGGCATATAACAAGAAGCGGAGTTATGGCTAAATTAATGCAAACCCATATTAATGACATGATAAAACATATGGAAACAGGGATAGAAAAGGCGCCGCTTGTAGCCCTGTCAGGGGCGGATATGCCTGCCATACTTGTTGAAATCGGATACATAAGCAACCCGGGTGAAGAGAAAAAGTTGGGTGACACACAAATTTTGTCTGAATTTGCAAGGGCAATAAGCAGAGCAATAGACAGTTTTTTGTCCAAAAAAACTAATAATTATAACTTGCGCGAATAAATAAAGCATGATAGGAAAACCGATTTATTGCCGGGGTGTGGCGCAGCCTGGTAGCGCGCCTGCTTTGGGAGCAGGATGTCGGAGGTTCAAATCCTCTCGCCCCGACCAATGAAATCAGGTAGTTAGGCGCCGCATTTGAGGCGCTTTTCTTTTTTCGTTAACCATTTTGCAAGAAAGATAAACATTTTTTAGTTCCCCGCAAGCCAGTCAATAATACAGGAGAGGTATAATGGAAATAATTAATAAAAAAAATTGTAGCGCGGCTAAAAAGGAACGAGTAAAATCTGATCATGATGCTCTGATAGAAGAATCTCTAAAAAAAATAAAAAACAAGCTTATTGTTATGAGCGGCAAAGGCGGTGTGGGAAAGACGAGCGTATCTGTTAACCTTGCCATAGCCCTTGCCGAAAAGGGTTATAAGGTTGGAATTATGGATGTTGATCTACACGGTCCTGATATTCCCAGAATGCTCGGTCTTGAGGGGATGCTGACCCTGAATCAGAATCAGAAGCTTGTGCCTATGCACTTTTCTGAAAATCTCCAGGCTGTATCAGTAGAGTCTTTCACCCTAAACAAGGACGACGCTATAATATGGAGAGGTCCAATCAAACATTCTGCGATCAGACAGTTTATTGCCGATGTTGAATGGGGTAAGCTTGATTTTTTGATTATCGATTCTCCTCCGGGAACAGGTGACGAACCTCTTTCAGTTGCCCAGACAATTAAAGATGCAAAGGCAATTATTGTTACCACGCCACAGGAGGTGGCTCTTGCAGATGTCAGGAAATCAATTAATTTCTGCAAAACCGTAAAAATGAAAATTTTTGGTCTTATAGAGAATATGAGCGGTTTTACATGTCCAAATTGCGGTGAAAAATATGATCTGTTTGGATCGGGTGGTGGAGAGAAAACCGCTGAAACAGCAGGAATAACTTTTTTAGGGAAAATCCCATTCGATCTTAATATTGTATCATGTGGCGATACAGGTGTTTCTTTTCAGGAAAAACATAAAGATTCTCCGGCAACAAAGGCTTTTGCCGATATTGCCGAAAAAATATCTAAATCTTGAACCGCAATAGCGAACGCATCCCCTGCTGCTTGCGACAGGGAGCTTCAACACCCGATTGAAGGGTTATTAATATGAAGTTTGTTATACCGTTGTCTGAGGGAAAATTGATAAATGAAAGACTATAAATATCTGTTTGGCCCGGTTCCATCACGTAGATTCGGGAGGTCTCTCGGTGTCGATTTAAATCGCTACAAGACATGCAGTCTGGATTGTGTGTTTTGCCAGTTAGGACGAACCACTGAAAAAACTGTGATCAGGCAGGAATATGTCCCTACAGATATGGTGCTGTCCGAACTGAAAGACTGGCTAAAGACCGATGGCAGAGCAGATTATATTACTCTTTCCGGTTCAGGAGAGCCTACATTGCATTCCGGCTTTGGGGAAATACTTAAGTTTATATGCTCGGAAAGCACGATTCCAACCGCGCTTTTAACTAATGGTACGATGCTATACCTTCAGGATGTGCGTGATGCGGCGTCTCTTGCCAATGTTGTGAAGATTTCTCTAAGCGCCTGGGACCAGGCTTCCTATGGATGGGTGAACCGCCCCCACCCACGGTTGCTGTTTGACAACCTGGTTGAAGGGCAGAAGGCTTTACGTGAGCAATTCAATGGACAATTATGGATGGAGGTCTTTTTGATGGGAGGGATCAACTCGATGCCTGCCGATGTCCGCAAGATAGCGGCTCTTGCAAAGGAAATCGCTCCGGATCGCATCCAGCTCAATACGGCTGTTCGTCCACCGGCGGAGAATTTTGCCAAGACCCTGTCCATAGAACGCATGGAGGAGCTGATCCATTTGTTTCAACCGACAGCAGAGGTTATTGCGGAGTTCAGCGCGAAGCATGCAAACTATATCCAGGCAAACCAGGAAACAATTTTTTCCATGTTGCAACGACGACCGTGTACAGCGGATCAGATTGCGGACATATTCGGTATGCATCTCAACGAGGTGTCAAAATACCTTGGCAATCTTGTGAGTACCGATAAGATCATCACGGAACGTAAAAATAATGCTGTGTATTACACAGCCAAAAACAGGCTAAACAACGACTACCTCCACTCCCCCAAAAACATTACTTAGGATGTAAATAATATCAAAAACAGCAGTTACATCCATGGGTTCAGCGCCCAAGGTTCACTAACAAAAACATCTCCCGCGGTCGGCTTGTCCAGGCAGACAATCAGGTTTAGTATAGTAATTTTGCCATAGTTCCTCTTTTTAAGTTCTTGTTCCCGCTTTTTTTCATGCTCTATCTATATTTGATGGCTTCGTAAAAAGTCAAAAAGTTCTCTTTTCCGTCATTCCGGCTTTCGCCGGAATGACGGAAA
>JASEIZ010000235.1 GCA_030017395.1 Desulfobacterales bacterium
TACCAGTCAAGCACAACCTTATATTTTTTCATATGCTCATCAGGCACATCAAGTGTCGGTTTTGGGCCCTGCCTTTTGAAGTCAACGCCTTCTTTTAGTTTTATGGTTTTAAGTTTTTTTGTGCCAAGATTTTTAATTACCGGAAGAACAAATTCAATAATTTCTTCATTTGCCGGAAGTCCTTCATCCTCAAGATATTCCTTGAACTGGCGCATATAATCGGCACGGACACCAAAAACATTAAGTGTTTCTATCTTTTCAATATAAGGTGGTGCTGAAACTCCAGCCACTCTTCTGCTGCGCTTAAGGCAGAATTCAATGCCTTTCAATCGAACACCGCGGCCAAAAAGCTGAATTATTTGCGAGCCTTCCTTTTTGCCGACATTCATGAGCCCCATTGTGCTGACACGCCAGCTACTCCAGCCTTCTGTAAACTTCTTTGAACCTATCAGAATATTTATGTTTGAATCCGCTTTACTCAAATTACGGAATAATGAACCGGAAAATTCATGATCAGCAGCCACAAGCTCTTTTTGTTGACTACACAGTTTGCATAATACAGAAGCATCCCCAACGCTTATCAGCCCAAATGGTTCATTGTCCCCAAGGCGCAAAGCGATTTCTCCATCAGTGCCTTTAAGGTTTTCAACATGAAGAGCAGCAGGCACATTTGAATTAAACAGCACTTTCAATATGTCTTCATAGAGACTGTCTCCGTTAAACCTTTGCTTTATGAGATATGAAAACACACCTGTAAAAAGATCGTTGCCTTTTGAATCCTGCAGACCGGATTTTCCTTTAAGAAAAAGGTTTAGTAGTTCAATACACTCTGAACGGTTTTGAGCGCTGACAAAATCTGAAAGAAAAAGTAGAATATCAACAACATCAGAAACTTTTCGTTTTTTTTCTATACGCACTGCATTTACGCTGCCGCCAACAAAAATCCATAATGGCCGTTCAAGTAAAAAACGTGTATATTCAATTTTCTTGTCAGCATATAGCTTCTGCTGCTGATAAAAAGAAAGCAGACAGGCCATAAGATATTTTCGTCTGATGCTTTCATCAGAATCATCAGACAGGTTCAAAATGCGGTATTCCTTGCCATATCCATCGCCATAAAAATATTTATAGGAATAATCAAAAAGGACACATTTTGCATAAAGCTGTTCAAGAGATTTGTTCCCGCTTGCCTTAACAGCCTGACCGAATGTTGCGGAATATTCAAATGAAAAACCATTTTCACAAAGCGCTTCTCTTTTCTGCAGCCACTGACCTGTTTCTTTGCCGCTTGATCCACGATGCCCTTCATCAACAAGCACAAGATTATTTTCCTCAAATTCCTCTACTGCAATGGTTTTATCTCCTGCCTGATCCCTAAGTTTGTGTATATCAATAATCTCGACAGCCTTGCTTGCAAAAAGCCCACGGCCATCCTTGGAAAACATTTCAGCATATATCTTTGAAAGCTCAAATTCAGTTTTATGTTGATAAGAAAGGCCTTCATTGGGGGTAAGAAGGATAATGCGGTTAATCTTTTTTTTATGATTATTTTTTGACAGGTAATGCCGGTATTGAAGAATATTAACATGCATCAACAGGGTTTTTCCTGACCCGGTTGCCATCCAGAAGGCAATTTTATTCAGATCTTCAATTTTATAAGAATCAACCTGATCACGTTTAGGCTTGTCCAGATTGAATCTGAAAACTATATCATTCAGGCTCTTAAGAAGTTTTTCCGGATTGCTGAAATATCTATCAAGATATATTTCAGTAAATAGAAGTGAAAGATATTGAAAATATTTTGGGTAAAGCATGTGTCCTGCACGGTTGCGCTTTTCTGTAATTTGCTTCCAGTGGCGGACAATATTCTGGTCATATAAAAGCAGCAAATCCGTTGGAAGTTCAACTCGTTGAAAAAGCTGTGCTTTCAGAACATGATGAAACTGGCTGACATTATCAGCATCAAAACCTTCAAGGTCGGGGTTTTTTAATCCTTCAGCAAGCCTTTCAAAACCTGGGGCTTCAAATAGTTCAAGCATCCACTGGTTAAGAATCAGCTTTTTATCAAGCTTTAGCGGTTTTGCCGTTGTTTTCTTTTGACCTGCCATTATTTATTTTGTCCGCTTATCAATATATGTCATTTATTTCTATTTATCATCCGGTTTCCGAAAACCCAGCATCATTTGCCAATAACCGCCCTTATCCGGGCCTATTCTTTTTATGAGCCCTTTTTCTTTCAATGTCTTCATATTATTTCTTATGTTTTTTGACGTAATTCCTACAAGTTCAGAAAGTTGATTCTGAGTAATTGTTTTGTTCTTCATTACAGCATTTAAAATTCTAACCTGATTATCTGTTAAATTGAATTTGTTTTTCAGGTCTTTTTCTAGGTCGTAAATGCTGGTTTCAAGGTCTTTTTCTAGGTCAATTGCGGCTGTATGTAATAGTTCAACCCTGAAAAAATCTCCGACTTCGCTTAATTTATAGGTCACATTCTTGTAATTTTGAAGCATTTTCCGAATACGCACAAATCCCGTTCCATATTTTTCAATATCTCCCGTCAGATAAAACGCTTCAGCCAGAAGTTTATTGCGGATCGAAGACACATAATCATCTTTTTCAAGATCTTGAAGGGTCAGGTTGCCGTATAATATGCCAGGATTTGTTAAAATAATCTTATCATCGAAAATTTTAATAATAATATCAGATGAGTTTTTATAATCTCTGTGTACAATGGCATTCAATAAAAATTCCCTTATGGCCTCAAGTGGGTATTGCCACCGTTCAATTCGTTCAAGACTTCCATCAAACTCGAATGAAAGATTGATATGCTTCTTGATAAAAATCATTGCTTCGTCAAGAGCAGCCAAAAGTGGTTCTTTAATTAAAAGATCGTCAATAATGATATCCTCGGCCTTGAAGCGTCCGATGTGTATTGAATAACCATGATTTCCAAAAAGCAACATACTTGCAAGGGTTGGCTGCCCGTTTTGAACCAATTTTAGCTTGGTCAGATTTGTTAAAAGATCATCCTGTAAGTTTATACGGCCTTTGGAATTAGCTTTGTCAACAAACCTCTCAATCTGAGCCTGATTAAGAGAAGCCAGGTTTTCATTAAGTGGGTAGGAATCAAATGAAATATTAAGGCTCTGCTGCTGGAGGCCTACAATTTCGTCTAACGAAAGCATATGATTACTGTTTTTTACTCTTTTGTAATACCTGTTTTTATATGAAACAGGCTTGATGGCTTCGTAAAAAGTCAAAAAATACCGTTTTACGTCATTCCGGCGAAAG
>JASEIZ010000236.1 GCA_030017395.1 Desulfobacterales bacterium
GCTTATCTTCATAAGTGCTCTGCGTAAAAAGATGCGAGACACCGGGCTCATCGATAAATATACGACTCGCGAGCTCCTTTTGGAAATGGAGACGCTGACTAAAGTCCGTTATTCAGGCAAGTACGGGCATATCCTTACGGAGGTTACCAAACCGCAGAGTCATATTTTGGAAAGCTTGGGGATTAATCTGGAAACATAGTTATAATTTTACCGGGAATTTAGGATAAAACGGATAGTTTTTTCAGGTGATGAAAGCTGCCATGCCGTGCTTCTTGGTCACCATATTGTTTTTTCTTCTTTTGCAGGGTTTTCAGTCCACTGATATTTCAGCATAGTGCTCATCAAAGTCCACGTTGTCAGCTCCACGTTTTGCATTTTCCTCTACGAAAGCCATCATCTCTTTTTTTAATTCCACGATCCGTTCGTCTATTCCGTTTAGCCCGATATCTTTTTTGTGCACTCAAGGGTTATCCAAAATCAGCAAATTCACAAATTGCCCCAAACCCTTTATCCATCAACCTTTCACCCGCTCAATCCTCGCGACGGTCTCTGTATGCCTTGAGTGCATGAAAAAGATAAATTTTCGTGGGAACAGCATCATATTGCGGTTTATATCGCAAAGCTCGCACACTTCCTGATTTTGCGCATAAGAAATCGCCAGCCCTTAAGCTAACGATTCCGATAACAGGTACTCTATTTTATTTTTCTTCGTCCCCCGGCAAATCACCGAACAGAATTCGCATGTAATCCCGCCTGCCGTACAGGATACGGTAGATGGAAACGTATTCGCCTTCCACCCGGTAGAAGATGAGATAATTGCCGCTGACAAGGTAGCGGTAATCCGTTTTCACGTTAAGCACGGCAGATAGCTCTGCGCCCATCATGGGGTATTCCCTCAACTGCTCATAGCGCGAAATAATCTTTTTCACAATACCCGCCGCAGCGTCCGGATTGCATAGTTCCTCGGTAATATATGCCTTGATTTCCCGCAAGTCATTGATCGCAATAGGATTGACTCGAATCCTGTGCATAGGCTATACTCCCAAATGGCTTTTCACATCTTCCGATGACAGCCATCCTCTGTCTTTCACAGCGGTTTCCGCCTCGGACAGTTTCGACAATAGCTTGATGGTCGCCTGTGTTTTTTCGTATTCCTCTATATCCACCAGCACATAGCGCCCTCTGCCGTTTTTGGTCAAAAAAACGGGCTCACCCACGGCAATATCGCGCAAGACTTCGTTGTAGTTTCTTAAATCGGAAATAGGTTTGATATTTGGCATAATAACAACTCCCTTCTTAGATGTTATTATTATACCTCTATCATTCGTAAAATACTACATCAAATTTATCCTAACATTAATGCGGCCCAATTATCTCCCTCAATAGACGGTCGGCAATCCGTAACGGCCCTGGTGTATTTGTGTCCACCACCAATATTCTCAAGCATTCTCGATATAAACTTATCTGTATCCTTTGTCGCCGGTTAACCATCCTGGCGAAGGCTTTTTCAGCTTTTCCACATCCACGGCACTTTAAAGTCGTTATTCATACACTTCCCCTCTTTACAAAACAAAAACTCTTTATCAAAATGCTTTAAACCTGAAACTTAATATTACGCATCTCAGAATCATCTGAATGAATCATTTTAACGCCTGAAGCATAATAACTTTTTTATGCACTCAAGGGTCACCCAAAATCAGCAAATTAACTAAGTGCCCCAAACCCTCTATCCATCAGCCTTTCACCCGCTCAATCCTCGCGACAGTCTCTGTATGCGTTGAGCGCATGAAAAAGATAAATTAAGTTCATCATTAACGAAGTTTAAGATAATCAGAAAAAGTTGCTGCCGGCAATAACCTTTGTTTTGAAAGCATATTAGCCCATATTTGATTACCTATATTTTCATCTATAAGCCATTTATTCATGGCTTCTACCAAAATATCGCCGGTTGTAATATGATTTAATTTCAATTTCTCTATATATCTTTTGATATCCTTCATATTATTACTGGCAACAATGCCGTTATGTACTTTCGCCAGTGCCAGAGCTGCAGCTTCACCTTTGCCTATAACTGTTTCGCCTTTTGGAGGAGAAATTGCCATTTCATAAAATAGCCTGCATTCTTCCGTTATCATCACTATTTTCATTGTTGAAACATCACCCTTTGAACAAAGGTCAGAAATTTTGCTTTTGATATGAGGTATGCTCGGGTTTGATAATTCAATAAATACTTCATAAGGTAAAATAATCCTGCCTGGATATAGCTGCAATAAGAGGTTTTCTTGTTTAGCCCACAGAAAGGAAGATATGCAATCGGTATCAAAAAATAATTCTTTAATCATACCGCTCTTCTCCTTCTGTGTTTAAGCCATAGACGATATCACCCCTAAAAGCATCTAATAATAATTCTTCATACTTTCCTTTAGAAATAAGGTTTTTATCTTTTAATTCTTCTGCCATTTTAATATACTTGCCAAAAGTTGAATATTGTTTATCCTCGGGTGAAGGTAAATATAACTTGGCATCAAAGCCAAGTCTTTGGGCAGATAAAATTATTCCTCTTTTCATTGGTTCGGCTTCATCAGAAGACAGATAGCCATCATTAATTAACCTCCAAAGGGTCGCCTGCCTGCTTAAACCAAAGTACTGTTCTATTTTTACAATGCCACTAGCATCTAATTCCTTGTTTTGTTTTTTTAATTTAGTCCTTATAAAATCATTTAACGCTTCATACGGAGCCAAAAAGTAAGACGCGAACATATCTGCTTCCTTTTCCAGGGAATCTTTGTTTTTATCAATATCTTTTTCACACACTATACCCGTAAAACTCTCGTGATAAAACAAATGACATAACTCATGGGCTGCTGTAAATCGCTGGCGGCCGTAAGTTAATGTCGAATTGATTCCTATCAACTTGTTATTTTTATCTCTGATGCATAATCCGCTTATCCGCTCACTCATCGGATAAAATACTATGGTTAAATCTTCGCTGGTGCTCAGCATGGAAAAAATATCAATGGGAGAATACATGTCTTCGCCAAAATACTTGCGTAGATTTATGGCATCAGAATTTATTTGTATTTTTTCCTTCACATTTATTCCCCTTTCAACAATCCTTCCATATAACGCAGATTTAAAGCAATTTTATTCATTGTTGCTATTGTTTCCATGTCCTCAACAGTGACTGCTTTTGCCCGGAGAGCGATAGCTGCAGGAGAATATTCTGTTTCGTCATTTGTAAAGTATTCAAGCGAGCAACCAAAAAGATTGCCTGCCTTCTCGAGAATA
>JASEIZ010000237.1 GCA_030017395.1 Desulfobacterales bacterium
ATTCCCGTTATTATCCCGACTATAAGTTCCATTTTTGATTCAGCGTCATTATCACGTCGATAATCAGCGGCATCCGGCCTGTCTAAAGAAAATGAGGCTTTCATTATAGAGCCCTGCGTTCCAGGAAGTTTATGCCATATCTCCTCGGTTACAAAAGGTATAAATGGATGAAGCATTATAAGCGTGTCATGCAAAACAAACCAGAGCACATTCATCGTTGCCTGACGTCTGTCCTCCCCCTGTTTTCCATATAATGAGGGCTTTATCGCCTCCAGATACCAGTCGCAGAACTCATGCCACACAAACCTGTAAAGAGCGCCTGCCGCATCATTAAACCTGTAAGTGTCGATAGCTTCGGTAACATTTACTGTAACACAATTAAGCCTGGATAAAATCCACCTGTCGGGAAGAGAAAGGTTGCCGGCTGAAGGCTGAAAGCTGAAAGGTTTTGAATTTTCTTCGGTTATATGCATAAAAGCGAATCGCGCGGCATTCCAGAGTTTATTTATAAAATGACGGTATCCTTCAACTCTGTCTTCGGACATCTTAATATCCCGTCCCTGTGCAGCAAAAGCCGCCAAAGTAAAGCGGAATGCATCGGTTCCATATTTATCGATCACGCTCAGAGGATCAATAACATTCCCTTTTGACTTACTCATCTTTTTGCCCTCAACATCGCGTACAAGGGCATGCACATACACGTCTTTGAACGGCACATCACCCATAAAATGGATACCCATCATCATCATTCTGGCAATCCAGAAAAAAAGTATATCAAAGCCGGTAACAAGAACAGATGTTGGATAAAACTTTTTCAACAAAGGTGTTTTTTCCGGCCATCCCATTGTGGAAAACGGCCACAGTGCAGAACTAAACCAGGTGTCCAGCACATCTGTTTCCTGAGTAAGCTTTGTTCCTTTGCAGGCCGGACAGGATTCAGGGGTATCAAGAGCAACAACAAGCTCCCTGCAATCTTCGCATGTCCATGCGGGAATCTGATGCCCCCACCATATCTGCCGTGATATACACCAGTCTCTAATATTATTCATCCAATCAAAATATGTTTTTGTCCATGTTTCAGGGATGATTTTTGTATCCCCCTTTTCAACCGCTTGTATTGCTTTTTCCGCAAGCGGCCCGGTCTTTACAAACCACTGTAACGACAGATTAGGTTCAACAACGGTCTTGCATCTGTAACAATGACCAACGCTGTGATTATATGGCTCAACTTTTTTCAACAGCCCTGTCTCTTTAAGCTCTTTTATTACGGCGTCTCTGCATTTAAACCTGTCAAGACCTTCAAATTTACCGGCCGCAGACGTCATTAACCCGTCATCACCAATAACTTTGACAATCGAAAGGTTGTGCCGTTTTCCTATTTCAAAGTCGTTTGGATCATGAGCCGGAGTAACCTTGAGACCGCCTGTGCCAAATGTCATATCAACATACCCGTCTCTGATTATGGGTATCGGCTTGTTCACAAGGGGAAGAATCACCATGCCGGACTCGATACCATGATATCGCTTATCATCAGGATTAACAGCCAGCGCTGTATCACCTAACATGGTTTCAGGCCTGGTGGTCGCAATAACTATTCCGCCGTGTCCTTCTTCAAAAGGATAGAGGATATAATAAAGATGGCCGTTATGATCATCATGTTCCACTTCAATTTCGGCAAGCGCCGTACGGCAACGCGGGCACCAGTTGGTAACATAATTTCCTCTGTAAATAAGGCCTTCATTGTAAAGCTGCACAAAAACCTTACGCACCGCCAGCGACAATCCTTCATCCATTGTAAATCGTTCACGCTTCCAGTCACATGAAGCGCCAAGACGCTTGAGCTGATTTATAATTGCGCTGCCATACTCGCTGCGCCATTCCCATACTGCCTCAATAAATTTCTTTCTGCCAAGCTTGTGGCGATCAAGCCCCTGGTTTGCAAGCTTTTTTTCAACAACATTCTGGGTTGCAATCCCTGCATGATCGGTTCCAGGCATCCACAGGACATTATCCCCCCGTATTCTCCTGAAACGGCAAAGAATATCCTGCAAGGTAATATTTAGAGCGTGCCCCATGTGAAGAACCCCTGTAACATTAGGCGGGGGAATTACGATTGAATAGCTTTTTTGCCCGTCTTCCTCAATAGCAGCAAAGAGTTGCTCTTTTTCCCAAAAATCGTACCAGTGTTTTTCCACATCATGTGGCTCATACCCTTTGTCGAGCAAATTAGAACCCATATTTCAGTCGTCCTCAAATTAATTCTTAAAGCCACAGGCCCACACGGACAAGCAAAGATCCGTCTAAAACGGAAAAGTCGGTGTTCGTCAGTGTGGGCCAGTGATTGAACTGCAAAGCGAGCGCATTCCTCGCTGCTTGTCGGAACAAAGCGAAGATCCCGTTCCAGCAGGACGGCGGGGTTAGGGAGCAAATATAAAAATAGCAAACTTACTTACGTCAGAAGATTCTCCGCTACTTGCAGGGGGAAGTTTCAATAACGATAATTTTTTAAAGGTTTCGCAGTTTTTCCTTTATACTTTTTATTTCCCTTGAAACCGCCGCTTCAATCATTTCGGCAAGCAGCTTCTCAATCTTTTCGGAAAACATTTTTTCAACAACCCGCTCTAAAGTCTCCTCAAGACGTTCGTAAGATAACGGAACATCTTCCTGCGTATCTTCTAAGGTATCAATTTCCGGCTCTAAATCCACTCCAAGCAAATCGGCAAATTTATTGTGCATATTATCATCGCTTATTTCTTTCTCAAAAGTATTATCACCGCCGATACTGGTTGCAAGGTCGTCATCTATAACCTCGTCCGTAAGCTCTATAATCTCTTCCTCTTCAAGTGGCTGCGCCATCTCGACACCCTGATTGGGACTAATTTCATCATTCATATCATGTTCCCCCATCGCAATAAAAAATTATTATATATCATTGCGAAATATTTAACAAATCTTTATTTTTTAAATTATCATACAGCATATAACATGTCAAGGTGGTTCTTCTCCAAATTGGAGAAGAGGATACAATTGCCTGTTTAATAATACCCTTAACACTTAACACAGTGCGTCTTGAGCAAAGCAGGTGTTGGACAAGCTTTTCAAAAGATTAGCTTTGCTATTACAGCCAGAATAAATTATAAAAAAATCATGAGACGCTTTTTTATTAAATACTCAGAGGCAACCGGGCCTATATCTGTTGTCAGCGGCGCTGATGCAAAACATATTAAAAAGGTTCTGCGGCTAAAACCGGGAGATATAATAACTCTTTTTGATGG
>JASEIZ010000238.1 GCA_030017395.1 Desulfobacterales bacterium
CTACTATTTTATCAATACTATTTTTTTTAAGAACAGGAATTAGTTCATACATAATAAATGTCCTTTTTTACATGGCAGGCCAAGCACAAAACTACATTGGCCCGGCAGCCTTGTCAATAAATTTTACTTTGTTACAAGCCAGCCTTTGCTAATTGTTTAATCAGCGATTTTTGCTTGTCGCTGAGGCTTTTCGGCAGATAGATATGGATAATTACAAAAAGATCCCCCTTTTCCTGACTGCTCATATTTGGGAACCCGTAGCCTGAGAGCCTCATTTTGGTTTTATGCTTTGTTCCGGCAGGTATTTTCAAACTTAACTCCTTTCCTTCGACAGTCGGAACAAATATACTGGTTCCAAGAAGGGCTTCGCTCAATTTTATTTCCCTGTTTATATAAAGGTTATATCCCTTTACGCTGTAAACCGGATCGTCAAGCACTTTGGATTGAATATACAAATCCCCGGGAGGTCCTCCATATGGGCTTGGCCGACCTTTTCCCGCAAGGCGCAGTTTTTTCCCTGAAATCATTCCTTTTGGAATTTTTACCGTTACATTTTCACTTTGACCATTATGCTGTAATTTTACAGTCTTGTTTGTTCCTGTTACCACCTCCCGTATTGTAAGATGTAATTCGTATAGCAGGTCAGATCCTTTAACTTGAGCTTGCTCGCGTCTTGTGCGCGCGCCAAAAGGGGAATTATTTCCAAACGCAAAGTGCATATTACTTTGTTTGCCTGTAGAGAAGCTTGCACCGCTTATACCAAACTCTCTTAGAATATCTGAAAAATCAAACCCTTTAAATATATCTTCTTGTGAATAGCGCTGCTGGAATCCGGTTGAGCCGAATGTATCATATTGGCTGCGTTTTTTCTTGTCGCTAAGAACAGCATATGCCTCGCTTATCTTCTTAAACCTTTCTTCATCTGCTTTATCTCCTTTAGTATGATCAGGATGATATTTCATGGCAAGCTTCCGATAAGCCTTTTTGATTTCTTCGTCAGAAGCATTTTTGTTTACATCAAGTATTTTATAATAATCGGTTTCTGACATTTATATCTCCTTGATTATGAGACCTTTGAAAAATGTTCAATGCGATATTTTGTAACCGTTCACGGAACGTTGAAATTAGAAAATAGAAATTGGAAATTTGGCCTTCATGCTTTCACGCGGCGCACCTGCTGCGACGTGTCGCTATCACGGCGAGAGCGCCTGCGCTGCACGTGTACTGTTCTTCCTAATTTCTACTTTCCAATTTCAAGTTTCAAGCCGTGAACGGCTACCCTTCGTGGTGATTAATTATTTAGAATAAGTAGTAAGATTTAAAGTGTCAACTTTTAGTGTTCAGCCTTTTTCCCACAACTTTAATGCCGATCATCACCGCAGAAAGTGCTGCAGGGGTGATCCCTTCTATTCGGGATGCCTGGCCAAGTGAAGACGGTTTTATGTAAGAAAGCTTTTCTTTAAGTTCATTTGAAAGGCCGTGCACCGCGAAAAAATCAAAATCTTCAGGTATTTTTATGCATTCCATATTTTTGAATTTTTCGACCTCACTCAATTGCCTTTTAATATAGCCTTCGTACTTGATTTCTGTCTCCACCTGCCTGGCAACCCTTTTACTTATATAGTCGGGGCTTTTGGCTAATATTTCAATGCTGCCATAGTCGATCTCCGATCTTTTAAGTATCTGATCAAGATATATAGCATTGCTTAATGGCATTGTCCCTTTGTTTTGCAAATAATCGTTTATTTTTTTTACCGGCCTAATAAGCGTCTTTTTTATTCTTTTTATCTCTTTATCGATCTGTTTTTTTCGCTCCTTAACATCATGAAGCATATCATTGTTGATAAGACCCATCTTATGCCCTGTTTCGGTCAACCTTAAATCAGCATTATCTTCCCGCAGCATAAGTCTGTATTCCGCTCTTGAAGTAAACATGCGATAAGGTTCACATGTTCCTCTGGTGACAAGATCGTCGATCATAACGCCTATATAGGCCTGTGATCTGTCAAGAATAAAAGGAGGTCTTGTCTGAACCTTGCATGCCGCATTAATGCCGGCCCACAGGCCTTGGGCTGCGGCCTCTTCATAGCCGGATGTTCCGTTGATCTGACCGGCCAAAAACAGCCCTGCAATCGGCTTGGTCTCAAGTGTGGGCTTAAGTTGTAAGGGGTCGACATAATCGTATTCTATGGCATATGCTGGACGCATTATTTCAGCCTCTTCCAGCCCTTTTATGGATCTGACAAGGCGCACCTGAATCTCCATCGGGAGGCTGTTTCCAAGGCCGCTGGCGTAAATTTCATCAGTGTCAAGACCTTCAGGCTCAAGGATAACCTGGTGACTGTCTTTATCCGGGAATTTCACGATCTTATCTTCGAAAGAGGGGCAGTATCTCGCAGATACTCCTTTTATGATTCCACTGTACAGAGCGGATTGTTTTAGATTGTCTTGCACGATCTTATGGCAACTCGGATTTGTATGTCCAATATAACTCGGAAGTTGCGGCATCATAATTTTTTGCGTGAAGAATGAAAACGGAGTGGGGGAAAGCTCTGCGTCCTGTCTTGCAAACACCGAAAAATCAATGCTGGTTTTCCTGAGTCTGGGAGGGGTTCCGGTTTTCATCCTTCCAAGTTTAAACCCAATGTCTTTGAGATGTGCAGGAAGACCATAAGAGGCAAACTCTCCGGCTCTTCCGGCCTTGACTGAAATAAATCCTATATGTATTAAGCCTTTTAAAAATGTTCCTGTGGCCAAAACAACTGTTTTAGCTTGATATCCGAATCCCGTATTATCCTCAACACCGGCGATTTTGCTGTTCTCCACAACAAGTTTTTCAACCATTGCCTGCTTGAGTTCCAGACCGGGCTGCCTTTCAACAACAGCCTTCATAGTCATATGATAACGCATTTTATCGTTCTGTGTTCTGGTCGAATGAACTGCAGGCCCCTTTTTTGTATTCAGCGTTCTGTACTGTATTGCGGTTTTGTCTGCTGTTTTTGCCATTTCTCCGCCAAGGGCATCTATCTCTTTTACAAGCTGTCCCTTTGCCATACCTCCTATTGACGGGCTGCACGGCATTGCGGCAACCTTATCAAGATCGATAGCCAGCATAAGAACACTGCATCCCATTCTTGCTGATGCCAAAGCGGCCTCACATCCTGCATGACCTGCGCCTACAACTATAACATCGTATTTTGTCCTGTAAAAAGCCATATAACGATTTTTTGCTTTCCTTTTTTTG
>JASEIZ010000239.1 GCA_030017395.1 Desulfobacterales bacterium
CATATTTACAGAAGATGAGATCTGGTCATGCACCACATGTGGCGCCTGCGAAGCAGAGTGTCCGCTCATGATTGAGTATATTGACAAGATTGTTGATTTAAGAAGGGGTATGGTTGATGACGGCATTGTACCGCAGTCGTTGCAGAAGCCGCTGCGCGCGCTTGAAAAACGTGGTAATCCCTATGGAAAAATTGAGAACAAGCGTTCTGACTGGACTAAAGAAAAGGGGTTTTCCGAAAAGTGCACAGTAAAGATTATCGGAAAAAAGGAGATGGCAGATGCGCTTTATTTTGTTGACAGCATAACATCCTTTGACGACAGAATGCAGGAGATCGCCAGATCTGCTGCCAAAGTTCTTCATGCAGCCGGTGTTGATTTCGGAATACTGGGATCTGCTGAGAAGGACAGCGGCAATGAAGTAAGAAGATTTGGCGAGGAGATGCTTTTTCAGGAATTAAAAGAACAAAACACCGAAGCAATCCTTAGTTCAGGTGCGAAAAGAATTGTGACGGCAGATCCGCACGCTTTTAATTCATTAAAAAATGACTATAAAAATATTCCGCAGGTGGAACATATAAGCCAGGTGATTGCAAGGAAAATAAAGGCCGGCGCTATCCGGTTAAACGGCGTGAAAGACAGCGCCGCAGTTTATACATATCATGATCCATGCTATCTTGGACGGCATAATGGGATTTATTCCGAGCCAAGAGATGTGATAGACGCTATTCCTGGCATAAGAAGGGTTGAGATGCACAAAAGCAGAGACCGTTCCTTTTGTTGTGGCGGCGGTGGTCTGATGCTTTTTTATGAACCAGTAGAGGAAAAAAGGATGGGTTGGCTAAGGGTTGAGATGGCAAAAGAAGCCGGCGCAACCGTTATCGTGACAGCCTGCCCATACTGTATGGCCAACATCGAAGATGCCGTCAAGACAAGCGGTCTGGAAGGAAAGATGGAGGTTATTGATCTTGTTGAGCTGATTGATCGCCAAATAAAAACATGAAGTCGAGTGGTTGAGTGGTCAAGTGGGAGCGGCTTTCAGCCGCGAAAATTGAGGTTGGAGAAAGGGGGAATTTAAGTCAATGGTATTAAGGCTAAAGTTAATGAGTTGCTTACCTCTAATTTAAAATTAAGAACTTAAAACTCAAAATTGTTCACCAACTGTTCTGGAGGAGTAAGATGGAAATTTTGGTATGCATTAAGAGGGTACCCGATACTTCTGAAAACGAAATCAATGTCAACAGGGACGGGACCGATATAGAGCGGGATGATCTTGTGTACTCGGTAAATGAATGGGATAATTATGCGGTTGAAGAAGCAATCCAGATTCGTGACAGGGTGGGCGGTTCGGTAACCGTTGTTACAGTCGGAGACGAGGAAGCAGAGGAAGTGGTCAGGAGGGAGATGGCTATGGGCGCAGATAAAGGCATTCTCCTTTCGGATGAAGCATTTAATGGTTCCGACGGCAGAGGAATCGCAAGTATTATTAAAGCTGAAGTTAAAAAAGGGGAATACGACCTGATCCTCACGGGCGCTCAGGCAGATGACGGGGCAGGCCAGGTGGGAGGCATGCTGGCGGCAATGCTTGATCGGCCATATGCGTCTCTTGTTACCTCTTTAGAAGTAATAGATGATAAAAAAATTAAAGTCGGCAGGGAAATCGAAGGCGGCAATCTGGAGATGCTTGAGATCGATCTTCCGTGCGTGCTTTCGATCCAGACCGGTATTAATGAGCCGCGTTATGTAGGGATTCGGGGAATAAGAAAAACAGCATCTGCGGAGATTCCCGTTTGCGGCGCAGAGGATCTTGGTTTATCGCCGGAATCTGTCGGCGAATCCGGATCAAAAGTAAAAAGGCTTGATTACTTTGTGCCGGATTCCGGTGAAGGAGCCGAGATTCTCGAAGGAAGCACTGACGAGATAGTTGGAAAACTGGTTGAACTATTAAAAGCCAGAGGAGGGATTAAATAATGGCCAGACAGGTTTTTGCATATATTGTTCATAAAGAAGGGGTTGCTGATGACACAGCCTTTGAAATGGTTGCGGCAGCTAAAAGGATAGATCCTGATGCTTCAATTGCTGCAATTGTAGCCGGAACCGGTGATAATCTGAATGGGGTATGTAATGAAATTGCTTCTTCTTATCATGAGGTCTGGAAGATAGACAATAAGGCGCTTTCCTATCCAAATGCGGAAGTGATCCGAATGCTTCTTGTCCGCATTTTACCGGAGCAAGGGCTAATCATAATACCTCACGATACATTTGGAATGGATCTGGCTCCTGGTTTATCCATAAAGCTTAATGCCGCATATCTTCCTGATGCTGTAGATATAGACGGGGTTGATGAAAATCGGCTGAAAGCCGTGCGTCAGGAGTACAGCGGACAGGTCAGCACACATATTGTTTGTGATATTTCCGGCGGCGCTGTGATCACAACCAGGCCCGGATCGTTTAAGGCAGATGAGACCAAGAGGGCCGGCGGTCAGATCTTTGACAGGACAGCCCAGGCTATGGAAGGAGGATTCCCGGAAACCGGTCGCCGGTTTATCGGGGTTATTGAAGCCGAAGTCGGAGATGTTGATATAACCAAGTCCGAGATTCTTGTATCTGTGGGCAGGGGGGTCGAAGATAAGGATAATCTGGAAATTGTATTTGATCTTGCTAAGGCTATGGGAGGAGATGTTGCGTGTTCGAGGCCTATTGTAGATGCAAAATGGCTTGAGAAATCGCGGCAGGTCGGCACGTCAGGTAAAACAGTTAAACCAAAAATCTATATGGCTCTGGGCATAAGCGGTTCATTTCAGCATCAGGGGGGTATAAAGGGAGCGCCTTTCATTGTTGCGATAAACAAGAACCCAAAGGCTCCGATTTTTAAGGTGGCAGACGTCGGTGTTGTGGCGGATATGCTCGATTTTGTCCCGGAGCTTACCGATAAGATCAATGAGATGAAATAAGCTCGACAGAAACAATTTAGTCTTTTAAAAAGTTGTAAGTATCCACCGCCCGCTTCGCTCAAGACGCAGAGATCGCAAAGAAAATAAATATTTATCCTCTGCGCGCTCCGCGGCTTTGCGGTGAACTAATACAAATTTTTTTTGCTAAGGGCCTAAATTGTTACCGGAGATTTAAACAATGAAAAAAGGTTTTATGTTCAAGTCAATGCGGGTTTTTGTGGTTATTGCTTTGTCTGTAGCTGTTGCAGTGTTGCTTATAACGCTGCGACCA
>JASEIZ010000023.1 GCA_030017395.1 Desulfobacterales bacterium
CTGATGGAAGCGACAATCCCTTGTTTTTCGGCATATCGGGCGATTTCATCGTGAGTGAGTCTGGAGAAGGGAAGTCCGAGATCCTTGGGCAACTGGCAGGCGAGCGCCTTTATGGATACAATAATTTCAGGGGGAAAAAGCGCCGGGCCTCCCGCTGCGTGGCTTTTCCTGAAGGCCAGCCAGCCGCTGGTCAAAGAAGCGTTTGCGCCATTTTGAGACAATCTGTCGAGGTAAATCAAGTTGCTGGCCGATTTGCTTGTTTGAAAAGCCTTCGGAGGCAAGGAGGACAATTTTGGCACGCATGACTTCACAATACGGTGACGTATATTTCCGCGCGGTATCCTGTAATTGCTTTTTTTCATCAGTTGTCAGTAATACCCTATATGGGCTTTTTCTTGGCATAATCACCTCTTTTTTAGAAATGATTATGCCATATGTTAGTGATAAATGCAACTAAAATACGTCATCGTATTTATGCCAGCGTGTACTTAGTAAACACTATATCTCTGTTTAAGAGCTTTGTACAATCCACATATTGTCTTTGCAAGCAAAGCAATCTCATAACGAATTGATAATTCATAAGATTGCCACGTCGCCTTGCTTCTCGCAACGACCAAAATTACAGCTTTGCAAAGTCTCTATTTGAATCGGGTCTCATCGGATACTACGTTAATCATTAATTTTGTCCAACTATTTTTATCCTAAAACGCAGAACGCACCCAAAAAGTAATATTGTCATGGGAAACTACTTGGATATATTGTTTTTTATTGCCAGTTTTACAGTGATTGCTCTTGCTTCAAAGCAAATTGGACATTTCTTCATCAAAGCAGAACTCCCTCTAATTAGTGGATTTCTTTTTACAGGCGTACTTGCCGGGCCTTATGTATTAGGTCTTATTTCAGTAGAAACTACAGAAAAATTACGCTTTGTGGATGAGATATCGCTTGGTTTCATTGCCTTTGCCGCCGGAAGTGAACTGTATTTAAAAGAGCTCAAAAGTCGCTTTAAGGCCATTGCCTTGGTAACCGTTGGACTCGTGGTAAGCACTTTTTCCCTGGTTAGTCTGACTGTTTTTATGTTGTCCGACTTTATCCCCTTTATGCAAAGCATGCCGGTAGCCGGCCGAATAGCGGTTTCTATCCTGGCAGGCGCTGTCCTTGTCGCTCGTTCTCCATCCTCGGCCATAGCTGTTGTAAATGAACTTCGTGCCATGGGGCCTTTTACTCAAACGGTATTGGGCGTAACGGTGATTATGGACGTAGTGGTCATTACTCTGTTCGCCGTTAACTCTTCAATCGCCGATGCCATTTTAACGGGCTTGGGCTTTGATCTGAGCTTTATAATCCTGCTCTTGGTTGATCTGGTGATATCGCTGGTACTGGGGTATTTTCTCGGAAAAATCTTAATCCGTATTCTGGCAGGTAGTATCAATAGCACCTTAAAAGCAGGGATCATTTTACTTACAGGATATAGTGTTTTTGTCTTATCTGCTGCAATCCGTGAAGCTACCCATGCCCTATTACCTTTTGAAATACTTTTGGAACCCTTGCTCCTTTGCATGATTGGCGGCTTTCTGGCAACCAACTGCAGCGAGCATCGCTCGGAGTTCTCAAAAATTCTTCAAGACATCGGGCCTACGATTTATGTCGTCTTTTTTACACTGGCCGGAGCTTCGCTGGCGTTGGATGTTCTGGCCAAAACATGGCCGATTGCGTTGGTTCTCTTTATAGTTCGTTTGGTTGCCATATTCGTTGGCACTTTCAGCGGCGGCGTGCTGGCCGGAGTTCCTATGAAATATAACCGTATTGGTTAGATGTCTTTTATAACCCAGGCGGGAGTCGGGCTGGGCCTGGCAAAACAGATCGTTGTGGAGTTCCCGGAGTTTGGATCACCTCTTGCCACTGTAATTATTTCAGTCATTGTGCTGAACCAGATCATCGGTCCTCCTATGTTCAAATGGGCGATTCGCATTGTAGAGGAAGCGCATACTCGTGCAGAAACACCGGAATTTGACGGTAGACGCGATGCAATAATCTTTGGTCTGGAAGGACAATCGCTGGCCTTGGCTCGATCTCTGAGCTCCTACGGCTGGAGGGTGCAGATCGCCTCCATGGAAGTCAGCAATGAGAATATTAAAGTTTCTGATGTTGATATTTTTCCGATTTCCAGCTTGACTCTGGATGTATTGCACCAACTGAACGCCGGGCAAGCCGAAGCGATAGTCACCATGCTCTCTGATGAAGAAAATTACCGGATTTGCGAATTAGCATATGAACATTTCGGAACGAAGAGCTTAATCGTGCGTTTAAATAATCGGGCCAATTTTGATCGTTTTAATGCACTAGGCGCTTTGATTGTTGATCCCACCATTGCGGTTATTAGCTTGCTCGACCTTTTTGTACGCTCTCCGGCAGCCACATCACTGCTGCTGGGCATGGAAGAAAATCAGAGTGTTTCTGAACTGGAACTCCTCAACCCCAATCTACATGGCATCGCTCTGCGGGAATTGCGCCTGCCCTTGGACACGCTCATTTTATCCGTCCGCCGCCATGGACAGATATTGATATCTCACAGTTATACCCGGCTTGAAGTGGGTGATTGGATAACCGTGGTTGGGTCGTCGAAAAGCTTAGAAGAAATAGCACTGCGATTCGATATAAACAGAGAATATGCTCTTTTGCACTTTGTTGAAACGATCACACCAAAAGAACTCGTATCCAGTTCATTGGAAACAGAAGTAAAAGAAATCTTTCGGGAGGAAAATGGTATTCCCAAAGATAGATTTGATAGATTTATCGAAGAAAGTAGTGTAATAGATATTAATCATGCCATAAGGGTAGAGGAGTTGTTTGAATTGGTTGCCAACACTATGGCTGTCAAACTGAACATAAAACCCGAGTTGCTTTTCGGATTGCTGCTGGCCAGAGAAAAGGAAAGTAGCACAGCTATAAGTTCAGGCATAGCTATACCGCATATCATCATCGACGGAGAACATACATTCGGTATCCTCCTTGCCCGTTGTAGAGAGGGAATCGCCTTTTCAGAATCAGCCCCTATGGTTTACGCTGTCTTTGCCATGGTGGGAACCAGGGACGAACGAAATTTTCATCTTCGCGCCCTATCGGCTATCGCTCAAATCGTCCAGGATCCTCATTTTGAAAAGAAATGGTTAAGAGCCAAAAACGAGAAAGCCCTGCGTAATGTTATGCTTATGGCAAAGCGCAAAAGGCACGAAATAGCTGGCTGAAAATCCGCGATGCCAAATGGTTTGTGATAATTTTCGAAAATGACTCATTTGTTATTCCTTTCCTGATGTTGTTGGGACAACTCAGGTATGGGTGTAACAACGGGTCGTTCAAAAAGCAAAGCCGATAAATTCTTTAACATGCAAAAACAGACATTTTGCTTTCAGGAAGTATCCCCTTGCTCCTTGCCATTTCAAACAAGGCTTCAACAGCCTCTTTTCCCTGTTCTCCGATCTCTACGGTAAAATCATTAACATAAAGATCTATATGCCTGCGAATCACGGCAGACGACATATCCCCTGCGTATCTTTTAATATAGCCGTCTGTCTCGGTTCGATGTTTAAAACCGAATAGCGTGCTTTCCCGTATGGCACCTTCTACTCTTCTTGCAGTTTCATATGCTATGTCTCTGCGTATCGCAATCCCTCCCAGAGGAATGGGAAGAGATGTCTTTTCCTCCCACCACTTTCCAAGATCAAGAAGAGATATTAAACCATAATTTTTGTAGGTAAACCTGCCCTCATGAATTATCACGCCAAAATCCAAATCTCCCCTTTCAACTGCATGCATGATCAAATCAAACCGCATGGGAACAGCATCCGGCTTTTTAGAAAGATAAAGGCCAAGCAGCATACATGCGGTTGTCCACATACCGGGAACTGCTATCTTTTTTGAATCGATCTGATTTATATTAAAACCAGGTCTTGCCACGATAAGCGGCCCGCAGCCCCTGCCAAGCGCAGATCCGCTGCTAAGAACTCCATATGTATCAAGCAGACGGCCTATAGCGGCAAAGGATAGTTTTGATATATCAAAAACCCCTGCCCTTGCATGCCGGTTAAGTGTTTCAACATCTGCGAGTTCTATCTTAAATGCAAGCCCAGCGGTGTCAATCAGGTTGTGAGCAAGCGCATAAAAGATAAAGGTATCGTTCGGACAGGTTGAATAACCAAGCGTTAAGTTTCGTTTCACAATGCATCACCTTAATATATTCTGATCAAGGTCACATATAAAAGCAAAAACAGCCATAGCTGCCCTCTCAAAGGCAAGGGTGAGGTTCCATGCGCCAGTATCTCTTTTTCCTACCATATTGCTTGCGGAACGGATCTCCAGAAAAGGTATGTTGTAATATATCGCAAGATGCGCTGCTCCTGATCCTTCCATGCCTTCCATGCAGGGTTTGAACTGCTTATAAAGCTTTTCCGCTCTCATGTCTGTTGCTGTTATAGTTGAAACAGTTATAAACGTCCCCTTAATCAATCCGATATTTTTATCAGCATAATCTTTTTCAATCGTTTTAAAAGCAAGGTTTGCTAATTCATAATCAAGGCGATAACGATTTTTAATGTCAAGGCCGCGAGTGTTAATTAAAGAAAAAGGAAGCTCATTTAACGGCCCATCGCCACTTTCCGGTTCAATGCCCAGATTTACATCTATCTCCTCGGTAGCGATTCCAATATCGCCGATTTTAAGGCCTGACCACTTAAAGGCTCCGGCACATCCGGTCTGAATAATTAACGAGGGCATTAAATCTTCTATGGCCGCGGTTAAAGCCTGCACAGCATTTACAAGACCAGGTCCTGTGACAAGAAGTCTAACCGGCTTACCTCCTATATGTCCTGAAACAATTTTCCGCCCCCCTGCCTTTGAAACAACAGGCTTTTCAACCCTGTCGATCAGAGCTGACAATTCATCATAAACTGCGGCAGCAATAATAATATGGTTATGCATTATGGGCTGGGATAATAACATCACTTGATTCCGATTGTAAAGTCTGCTTTAAATAACAATAATAATTGTCAGAAAATTCGGGGGTCATCTTGATAAAAACAATCAAAAACAGACTAAATATTTTAAGAAAAATCCTTTCAGAAAAAAATTTTGACACTTTTATGATTCTTGTCGAGGAAAACCGCCGTTATTTAAGCGGCTTTTCGGGTGAAGATACAGCTTTTGACGAATCAGCAGGCGCTCTATTTATAGCTGGCTCAAGACTTATCCTTGCCACTGATTCACGATACGAACTGCAGGCCGGACAGGAAGCCCCTGATTATGAGATAGTTTGTTATAAAAACGGACTTGTAAACGAGCTGCCAAATATTCTTAAAAGCCTTAAAACAAAAAAACTCGGCTTTGAATCAAAACGCCTGTCCCACATGCGGTATAATAAAATCACAGGGCAGCTTTTGTCCGACGGTTCAGGAGTTAAACTCGTGGAAGCGGAAGATATTGTAGAAAATCTTCGCATAAAAAAAGAAGATAATGAAATCACAGACATCAAGAAGGCTCTTTTTATTGCAGAATCGGCTTTTAGAAATTTTATTGCAAACAATTTTATGCCGGGCATGACGGAAAAGGAGGCTGCATGGGAAATAGAAAAAGGAATGCGTGATACAGGAGCCGACTCAATCTCCTTTCCGGTAATTGTTGCATCAGGTCCAAACAGCGCCCTGCCCCACGCAATACCTGGAAAGCGCAGGATAAAAAGGGGAGAACCAATTCTCTTTGACTGGGGCGCAAAAATAAACGGCTATTGTTCCGACATCTCAAGAACAGTTTTAATAGGCAAGCCGGATGAAACCTTCACAAAAGTTTATGAAACAGTTCTAAATGCACAGCGCATGGCTATTGATGCCATAAGACCTGGCATTAGTTCAAAGGCTGTTGACCAAATCGCTCGAAACTACATTGAAAAAATGGGTTTTAAAGATAAATTCAACCACAGCCTGGGTCATGGAACAGGGCTGGCCATCCATGAATATCCAAGGCTTAATCCAACTGAAGACACAATTCTTGATAAAAACATGGTTTTTACAATAGAACCTGGAATATATATACCCGGCTGGGGAGGTATCAGACTCGAAAACATGGTCGTTGTAAGAAAAAATGGAGCGAAAGTGCTAAACACTCTCGATTGCGCCTCCTGGAACGCAGACAGGTTCAAATATAAGTAACCGAACCTACAACCGTGAACCGTGAACAGTTACCTATTATGTTAGATAATCTTGTAGATCAATATATAAACTATCTTATTGTCGAAAAGGGTCTTTCAGACAACACTATTGAATCATACAGCAGCGACCTTGCCTTATATCTCGAATTTCTCAAAAAAAATAGAATCAAGAATATTTCCTATGTAGACACTGCTGTTATATTAAAGCATCTGTCTGCATTAAAGGATTCAGGATTAGGGGCAAAATCCAGAACAAGGCATCTCGTAACAATAAGAGGGTTTTACAGATTCCTGATGCAGGAGAAAATAGTTAAGCATAATCCTACAAAGCTTATTGATCTCCCAAAAAGCGGGCTGAAACTTCCCGATGTCCTGTCTGTTGAAGATGTGAAAAAGCTTCTAAACATTTGTGACACAAAAAAGCCGAAAGGGATAAGAGATGCCGCAATGATAGAACTTCTTTATGCCGCAGGCCTGAGAGTATCTGAACTTGTGAATGTAAAACTTCAAAATGTCAGCTTGGAGGCCGGCTTTGTCAGGGTCTTTGGGAAGGGGTCAAAGGAACGGATTGTGCCGATAGGACTTTATGCAAAAGAAAAAATCGATCATTACATAAAGAGTTCCAGGCCACTGCTTTTAAAAAATATGGTCAGTCAATATCTGTTTGTTGCAAGAGAGGGGAAACCCATGACCAGACAGGGGTTTTGGAAACAGTTAAAAAAATATGGCCAGATAGCAGGCATAAAAAAAGAGATCACGCCACACAGCCTGAGGCACTCATTTGCCAGCCATCTTCTCGAGGGCGGCGCTGATTTAAGAGCTGTCCAGATAATGCTTGGTCACGTCGATATCTCCACAACACAGATTTACACACATGTAGCCAGAAAGCATCTTAAAGAAATGCATGAAAAATATCATCCAAGAGGATGAATCTGTTCTTGTTCCATGGGGAGAAGTTGTTTTTTTTTGTTGTTGCAGTCCTTGCACGATGGGACCACATTGTTTTTTGTACTCCTTCCGCCACGTGCTATAGGAACAATATGGTCCATGGTAAGCTCTTTAGGCAAAAAAGTACGACTGCAATAATAACATATACCCTTTGCGCAGCGGCGTTTCCACCATTGAGACATCTTAAGTTCTCTTGCTCTGCGGCGTTCCCTTTTTATGTCCGCCTCGTCCAAATCGTATGCAAACGGTTTCACAGACTCTTTACCCATCTTCTGATTTCCGCAACCAGCAACTTATAATATTTTTCAGATCCACCAATGCCCTGCCTGCCGAAAAAATAATTTATCTCGAGAAAAAACGGCTTTTTTATTTGAAGCTGCGGAGAATGCGCTCGCTTTTGCTGTTCAGCCACTGATGAAAATAAAATATCAACGCCGGCGAGGTTGATTGCTGAATGTTTGCAAAAATTTTTTACCGAAAAAGCAGCTATCTCCTGCAAATCTGGATCAGAATCAAAATCTACTACAGCTCCTTGCGACAAATTGGAGCAAAAACCTTCTGTTTTTTTCAAAACGCGCCAGTAGGTAATTATCTTCTGGTTTATGATGACTACTCTTAACGACCTGTTTTGAGATGGAATATACTCCTGTATTAAAAAACCCGCCTGACCTGTGTTTTCATAGACAGCGGCTTTTTGCAAAACATCATGAATATCTTCAACCGACTTTATTAAATAAACATTTTCCCCTTCCCCACCCCAGTCAAATTTGAATACAAAAGGAAAATCAAGAGATAGTCCCTCAAAATATTTGCCATGATTATTGATAAAAGAATCTGTATCGCGAAATATCAATGTTTTAGGGAATGGAACCCCTTTATTCTGAAACAACATTGTCTGGCCGATTTTGCCTGGATATTTAAACCTTGCATCATAATTTGGGAAGACGTTTACGCAGTTGTCGCGAGCCATTTTGTACAAAGATTTATAGCATCCTTGTGGCAGGATTACTGCATCTGCGGCTTTTATGACGGCAAGATCACCACTGTCCGGATTCCGGCCGGCACAGATAATATTTTTATCTGCTTTAAACCATGGATGAAATGATAAAATCATCAGTAACCAAAATCCCTAAGCGCTATGGCGTCTTTGCTCCAGTCTTTTTGCACCCTCACAAAAAGCTTAAGAAAAACTTTGGAGCCAACCATTTTTTCTATATCTTTGCGAGCCTGTTCGCCGATCTCTTTCAGTTTGCTGCCGCCTCTTCCAATTATAATTCCTTTTTGGGATGCCCGCTCCACATGAATAGTAGCATTAATCGTTACAAGCGCTCTCCCCTTTTTTGTTGAAAAAGAATCTATTGTTACGGCTGTAGAATAAGGTATTTCCTGACCTGTAAGACGGAAAACCTTTTCACGAATCATTTCCGCAGCAATAAACCGCTGCGGCATATCGGTTAAAGTATCTTCCGGATAAAAAGCCGGGCACTGCGGCAAAAGACTTTCCATAGAGTCAAGAAGCGCTTCGACCTGATCTCCGCGTTTTGCTGAAACAGGCACTATAGCCTCAAAAGGATATGCTTTTGACCATTTATCTATAACAGCAAGAAGCATGGATTTATCCACAAGGTCTATCTTGTTAAGAACAAGTATAACCCTTCTTTGCTTTTTTTTAAGCTGCTTAACAATAAAGTCTTCTGAAACTGGATCCTGATTCGACACATCCACTAATACAAGCACGATATCAACATCGCCTAATGATGAAAGAGCTACATCCACAATTCTGACGTTCAGCTTTCCTTTTGCCCTGTGCATACCTGGTGTATCGATAAAAACAATCTGGGAAAAAGGTCTGTGAACCACTCCAATTATGCGGTTACGTGTAGTCTGGGGTTTTTGTGATGTTATGGAAACCTTTTCACCGAGCATTTGGTTTAAAAGAGTGGATTTTCCTGCATTAGGCGCGCCTATAATTACTACAAATCCGGATTTAAATTCAGCAGAGCTATTGTTTATGTTTTTCATTATTAGCTTTGTAAAAGATTCGCTTCGCTTAATCCCTCAATCCCCACCAATTTCTCAACCACATCCCAGATATTGTTTTTCCCAATGCCTGTTTTTGCGGAAAAGAGGATCAGATTGTCTTTATCCATATTAAGTGTTTCCGCTATAGCGAGCTGCTGCTTTATCTGTTTTGTCTTAGAAAGCTTGTCCGCCTTTGTCAGTATCAGGATGGGCGGAATATCAATACTGCTTAACCATGCAATAAGTTCCAATTCTTTCATGCCTGGTATGCGCCGAACATCCATGATCAGAACAACTCCTTTTAATGTCTCCCTGGTCAAAAGATATGTTTCAATCATTGGACCCCATTTTTTTTGCACGGACGCAGGGACCCTGGCATACCCATACCCTGGGAGATCAACAAAATAAAAGGCGCTGTTTATTAAAAAAAAGTTGATAAGCTGGGTACGCCCGGGTGTAGAGCTGGTTTTTACCAGATGTTTACGGTTTAAGAGTGTATTAATAAGAGAAGATTTACCCACATTAGAACGTCCTGAAAAAGCTATTTCAGGAAAATCAGCCGGAGGATACTGGGATGGTTTGACAGCGCTTTTAACAAATTCAGCAGACTTTATTTTCATATTTGTATTAAGGAACAGTTCGGCCACAGATATAGACTGATCATCACTGATGTTTTTTATTTTATTGTAATATAATTCTTGATGAACTCGTAAAAAGTCCCGAAATCGTCATGCCGGACTTGATCCGGCATCCAGAACGCATTGAATTTACTGGATTCCGGCTTTCGCCGGAATGACGTAAAACGGTATTTTTTGACTTTTTACGAGACCATCATTCTTAATGTTCTGTGATTTCCTTGTATTTAAACCTATCTGCGTTCATCTGTGTAAATCTGTGGCTGAATGGTTATGTTTAGTTTAAATATTTCTCCAGTCTGTTCATTCCTTCCGCAATGTTTTCCATGGAATTTGCATATGAAAACCTGAGATATCCTTCACCGTTTTCGCCAAAATCAATCCCTGGAGTCACGCCCACATGCGCCTTTTCCAGTATATCAAAAGCAAGTTTATACGAGTCGCCGGAAATATGCTTTGCATTGGCAAAAACATAAAAGGCTCCGGTTGGTTCCACGGTTATATGGAAACCCATCTCTCTCAGGCGGCTGATCATATATTTTCTTCTCTTATTATAGATCTGTTTCATATGGGCTATATCATCTCCGGCCTCTTTAAGCGCCGCAATTCCAGCTCTCTGAATCATTGAGTTGGCGGAAATAAAAAAGTTCTGCTGCACTTTTTGAATAGGCCTCATGAAAAACTTCGGCGCAATCAGATATCCAAGCCTGAGACCTGTCATGGCATAGAGCTTTGAAAAACCATTTAATACAAAGGCGTTTTCCGTGAATTCCAAAATAGAATGCTCCTTCCCCTCGTAAACCAGACCATGATATATTTCATCTGAAATAATATAGGATGATCCCGGTGTTACAAGCGAAGCAATATCCTTCATGCGGCTTTCAGATAGAAGATTGCCGGTCGGATTTGACGGGGAATTTATAAATATCGCCCGCGTCCTTTCTGTGATTTTTTCTTTTATAGCTTCCGGTCTGAGCTGAAAACCATCTTCTTCATATACAGGTATCATTACAGGCTCACCCTGCACAAACCTGATAAAATTAGGATAACATGCATAATGCGGATCTGAAATAATGACCTGGGCGCCTTGTTCTAAAAGAACTGAAAACATAATAAACATGGCGGGAGATGTCCCTGAAGATACAAGGACCTGGTCAGGATCTATGGACACATTATATTCATTGAAATAGTGCTCGCAAATCGCTTCCCTGAGCTCAATAAGGCCGAGACTGTGCGTATAATGAGTATGCCCGTCATCAAGAGCTTTGCATGCGGCCTTCTTGATGCACAAGGGCGTATCAAAATCAGGCTCTCCAACCTCCAGGTGAACTATATGAATACCGTTTCGCTCCATCTCGCCGGCTTTTTCGAGGACATCCATAACAATAAAGGAGGTCATCTCTTTTGTCCGTTTTGAAATCATTTTAACCTAATCCCCTAATCCTTAATCCTTGAATCCCTAAATCCCTGAACCATTGAACCGTTGAACCGTTTCTATTCATACAACCTTATTTAAAGGATATTCTATTATACCTTCAGCACCGCTTTTTAACAGTTTTGGGATAAGCTCCCTTACTTTATCTGAGCTAACCACGGTCTCAACCGAAAACCATTTTGACTGGTAAAGAGGAGAGACCGTTGGAGCATTAAGGCTCGGCAAAAATGATACAACGTTTTCGAGACGGTTTTCAGGAACATTCATTTTAAGTCCGACTAATTTTTCACCTAAAAGGGCTCCTTTTAGCAAAAGGGCAATCTGTTCGAGCTTTTCTCTCTTTTCAGGGTTCTTCCACGCATTGTGATTTACTATCAACTGGGTATTGGTCTGCATTAATTCGTGGATAATTTGAAGACCATGCGCCCTTATGGTGGTTTCGGTTTCCGTAACCTCTACAATGGCATCCGCAAGCCCGGAAACAACCTTTCCCTCGGTTGCCCCCCACGAAAATTCAACGATTACATCGATCCCACGCTCGGCAAAATATCTTCTTGTAAATTCCACCAACTCGGTCGCTATCTTCTTTCCTTGAAGATCTTCTATTTTCTTGATCGAAGAATCATAAGGAACCGCAAGAACCCATCGCGCTGGACGCGCGCTGACCTTGGAATAAACAAGGTCGCTTATAACATGAACATCGGAACTGTTTTCAGCTATCCAGTCTTTGCCGGTAAGCCCTGCATCAAGAGTTCCGCTCTCGACATAACGTGATATTTCCTGAGCCCTGCATATGGCACACTCTATTGCATCATCGTTGATTTCAGGGAAGTAACTTCTGCCGTTGACATTAATCGTCCACCCTGAGCGCTTAAACAGCGCAATTGTAGCGTTTTGCAGACTCCCCTTTGGAATGCCCAGTTTTAATTTTGTTTTCATTTTTTATATACCTCCTCAGGGTCAAACACGGGCTTTCCAATAACCTTGATCGACCCGTGTTCAATCTTTTTAAAGAAACAGCTCTTATATCCCGTATGACATGCGGCTCCGCCGATTTGATCAACTTTCAAAAGCACTGTATCATTATCACAATCGATTCTGATTTCCTTTACGATCTGCATGTTCCCCGATATTTTGCCTTTTATCCATAGTTCCTTTCGGGTGCGGCTATAATAAGTGGCTTTGCCGGTTAAAAGTGTGGCATTCCACGCTTCTTCATTCATAAAGGCGAGCATCAGAACTTCGCCTGTTTGATAATCCTGAACTATGGCCGGCAAAAGACCACCAAGCTTATTGAAATCAAGTTTGGTCATAATATATTTTCCTTCTATGAAAAAGTCGAATTTGCGAAATAACTTAGATATGAAGCAGTGTCAATAACATCGAAACAAAATCAGCGATTACGGCCAGAATATTCTACAACAGATACTATTATTGTAATTAAAAAGGCTTGAACCACGAGGAGTACGCCATCTATTGGTCTTGCATAACGAAGGGTTATGGCGCTGATACCAAGTGTCGTACATAAAAAATATATAAATAAAACAGCCTTTCTTTTATCGCCAAGAAGGCCATATAAGCGGTGATGGATATGGTCGGTGCCCACATAATCTATCCATTCCTTCAGGCTTTTCACCTTGCCTGTCACTATTCTTTCTACGGTAATGTAAGCCATATCATATATAAGAATCCAGAATATCAATACAGGCGCTGAAAAAGATACAATCCGGCTGTTGTCCGCCCAGTTTCCCTTAATGGCAAGAGCAGCCAGCATAAAACCAATAAAAGTGCTCCCTGTATCACCGAGGTATATGGAAGCAGGCCTATTTAACCCAAAATTAAAAGGGAGAAAACCAAGGCAGCTTCCCATCATAGCTATGGCAAGCCACCCCATTAAAGGCTGATCTGTCTGAAATGCCACTATTCCCATGAAAATGGCTATGATAGCTCCTATTCCCGCTGCCAGCCCGTCCATACCGTCAATAAAATTCATGGAGTTTGTTATACCGACAATCCAGAGGATCGTAAATAAAACATTTAACCAGTATCCCCATATGGTTCGTGGAAACAAATCCAGCACAATACCAAAATAAATCATGGCAAAAACAACACAAATCTGGACAAATAATTTTATTCTTGCTGGAACCTCTTTCCAATCATCGATCAGACTGATCACGGCAACAATAATACCTCCTAAAAGTAATATGATCATTTGCCTGTCAATGACCATATTTGCCAGAAGAGATGTATTAAAAGCGATCACTATTGCAACGCCTCCCAGAAGAGGCGTGCTTTTTTCATGAATTTTTCTCCCCCCGGGCGCATCAAGAATCATTAATTTCAGGGCAATAAGCCGCATTATTGGAGTCAGCAAAGCTGAAAGAGAAAAGGAAAACAGCAGGATATAAAGCCATCTTGTGCCGAAATCGGTAAAATAAAAGCGGGACCATGGGAAAACAAGCACAGCAAAAACAACGCAAGAAACACACCAGACAATACGCCTGAATGATATCCTCGTAAAATCTGGATTAAACATTTTCAGCATTTTAAAAGCATCTCTTTTATACCAACGGAAATTTTATGCGTTTCTTCATCTCCCAATAAAGGATAAACAGGGATGGATACCGCACGATCCATTACTTCCCGTGTAACAGGGTACCCTGACAATCCGAAATATTCGTGCAGCGGCTTGAATACCGGCCTTCTGCACTCAATCCCCATCTTCAGCATGTTTTCTATAAACCCGGAGGAATTGTCAAGAAGCAAAACATACCTGTAATATATGTGCTCTCTGCCTTCAAAAGCCGCAGGAACCGGAAAGGAGATTTCGTTTAAAGCCTTGTTATAAAGGCCTGCAATCTTTTTTCTTCTCCCAATAAATGAGGGAAGTTTCTTTAACTGGCTGATCCCCAGTGCAGCCTGGATATCGGTCATCTTGTAATTATACCTTACGGAATAACCGTCCTTTTCATCATAATCTCTTAAATCCCTTAAAATCCCGGCAAGCTTGTCATCGTCCGACAAAATCATCCCACCCTCGCCGGTAGCAAGCATTTTCGTCGCATAAAAAGAAAATATGGAACAAACGCCAAAGCTGCCAGTATAACGGCCACGATATTTTGCTCCAATGGATTGCGCGCAATCCTCAACGACAGGGATGCCAAAGGATAATATTTCATCTATATCTGCCGGAAGACCAAACATGTGTGGAACAATGATTGCTTTTGTTTTGCCGGTTATCCTTTTTTTTATATCACTTGTGTCTATATTGAACGTAAACCGATCAATATCGGCAATAACAGGAACGGCATTTACATATTTAACCGCATTAAGAAGGGCGCAGCAAACATAGCTTGGAATAATAACCTCATCGCCATTCCCTACTCCGAGAGCAAGAAGGGAAAGATGGAGGGCAGCCGTGCCGGAACTGACGGCGACACCGTTCCTGACGCCGGCGTAAGAGGAAAGGGTATCCTCAAGTCCCGCAACCTGTTCGCCTTGGGCAAGACGGCCTGATTTAAGAACATCGAGGACACTGTCAAAATCGTTTTGATCTAAAGTTGGTCTGGAATGAAAAATCATATGTTTATAAACAATCGAAGAGGCATGAATCCCTCCGCCAAAACCACCCTTCCATGAATCCCTCTAAATACAGCCATAGACCTGGCAATATCCACTATCGATAATCCTTCAATATTTGTTCTTTCCACCTGGGATTTATGGGCCAAAAGAACTGTTATCTTTTTATCCATTGTATCCTTAAGATCAATAAATAAAGTAGGAGAAAAGTTGTTTGTAGTGGGAGTTTCATAGAAAATAACATTTTTTATATATCTTGTTGCGGAAATAGTTGCCCTGGATAATGCCCTGTGATCCTGATGTGTATCGTCGCCATAATTTACAAAAACAAAATCCGGTTTTATTTTTTTTGCAACAGCTTCGATATCGGAAATCATATTGTTTAGGCAGACGGCAAGTTGAGTATCATTATATTCACCCCAAAACAGATCTCTAACATTCATGATTTCCGCTGATCTGGCCTGCTCCTCTTTTCTTTTTTCAGCCTCGCCACCCTTTTCACCAGGTGTCATTACAAGAAGATAAACATCATGCCCCGCATTGGCATATTTCAACAGGTTACCGGCACAACCGATCTCAATGTCATCAGGGTGGGCGCCTATGGCAAGTATCTTCATAATCTCCCTTTTAATATTTCAAGACTTTTTTCTCCATGATTGTATATTAAATCAATAACCGACATAAAAGGCTCAAACGCGCCAAAAAGCTGATTATAAACAGGATGTTTATATTCCTGAAAAATGAGTTCAATACCAGACTGGGTGTATTTTTTCAAATCCATATAACCTTTGCCGCCAATTCCCGCCAAATATGTATGCGCATCAAAATGCCTTGTCAAGGCAATCAGCCTTTCATCCGGGTCTTCAGAAAACTCGCCAAGCTCAGAAGCAACATGAATGGGTGTCGTAATGCCCAACAATTTAGCAAGTTTCTTCACAGCTTGAATATTTAATTGAGAAATATACTGCCACTCAGGGGAAAATATCTCTTCAAAGAATCCTTCAAGAAAAGGCCAGAAATGCGCCTTTTTATAATTCGAGATAATCGTCTGCCTCTGACGGTGCTGCCATTTGTCCTTGTTGTTAATCTCAACCTCGTTTATCAATTGAGGATGTTTGTACATAACAGGAACGGTAAGCCATTGCCGGCCATTTGCGGTCTTAATCCTGTTCCTGTTCTGCCATTCATTCTTCTTGAATTGAACATTATCAAGGAGAACAAAGATGTCTGCTCTGTCAATCTTATCGAAATAGCCCAGCCACGGCAAATACTGTGGTTGATGGACAGCTACGATCATAATGCCAGCCTTATTTTCTTAACTTCTTACCACTATATTCCAAAGCTTCTTTGATATCCTGTTTAACCTGCGGATCATTCAATAATTTCTTTACCTCATCGCGGGCTGTCTTTGCTATAAATTCAATTGACTCCTTGACATTTTTCTTAACAGCGATAACCGTGCCATAATTAAAGGCAAGGTTTGCGCTCTCTTGAATTGATGTCTTTACCGCATATTGAACGCCTTCCTTTACCTGCCGCTTAATACCCACCGCTGCTATAATTAATACTAAAAAATCAAACCCCACGGGATTGCCATGACAAAATGTCTTATAAATATCTTTCCCAATCCATCTTCTTTCATCATTACGCCCTCCTTTCCAAATTATTTATTCGTGTTAACAATTGATGAACTCGTAAAAAGTCGAAAAGTTCTCTTTTCCGTCATTCCGGCGAAA
>JASEIZ010000240.1 GCA_030017395.1 Desulfobacterales bacterium
GTTACCGATTTTTATTTTCAAGGTGGGTTTACAAATCCGCTTATTAAATTAAATATATTAAGGACAACATTATTTGCGGATTGGCGGAGAACGGCAATGTCAAGGTCGGCTCCAGCCGGCAAAGCGAAACCTTGACATTGATGCGGCCGGAGCTGGTACAATTTCAGCATGCGGTGATTGTTAAAAAATTACAATTACATGGAGGTGCAGCATAGCTTAAAATTTTCAAAAATGAAGAAAAAACCAAAAACGTGTTGATTTTTGTGAAAAATATAATAAAATTATTATAAATGGGAAGGGATAACCACATTTTGCAATGAGGTTTCATTAATCATGAAAGATATTATAATTTCAAGACTTGGTAAACTTGTGGATGAACTGGCAAAAGATGATGGACAAAAAAAGCGTGGGAGGATTTTCTTGTAGACTTTGCCGGAGTTTGTGAAAAAGCGAATATTAAAGAAGAATTGAAAGCCCTCATTTCCAATTTCTTAGATCGTATAAGTGAAAAGGAACTATCGGACGGCATAGGACTTTTACACGCTAAAATAGAAAATTTTCCCATAGTTGATGTTTATAAGGCGTTCACAGAAGTGCTCGGAGATATGAATAGGGAAAATCAGATGCGGATAACAGAACTCCGTGATATCCTTGCCGAACTTGCCACCCCGATTATACGGCTATGGCAGGATGTGCTTCTTGTCCCTGTAATTGGTACACTTGACAGTCAGAGGGCACAGAGCATGGCTGAAAAACTTCTTGAAAGCGCCGCTGCCGCTAGGGCTAAAGTTGTAATTGTCGATGTGACTGGTGTGGCCATGATAGATAGGGTTGTTGGGGGATTTTTAATCGAAATGTTCAACGCCGTGAAACTTTTGGGCAGCGATGTTATTGTGACAGGGATAAAGCCGGAGATAGCCCATACCCTTGTAAAGATAGGCGTTGATTTTAATATGATTATTATAAAAAGAGACCTGGAAAGCGCACTTAAATACGCTATTAGCATCTCTACAGAAGATATCACGCGAAAACTGATTAACCAAAAAAGAGGGAACACAGATGAAGAATAGGGTTGTGCCGACAATAAAGTTTACGATTATCTAATTGTCCCCATTCAGATTGAACTGGACGACGCCACAGCAGAAAAACTCCAGATGCAATTACTCAATCAGATAAATGAGAAAAATATCCGGGGAATAGTGATAGATGTCAGTATGGTCGACGTAATCGACAGTTACATATCATTTGTCCTTTCGGAGACCGCCGGCATGGCCAAAGCCATGGGCTGTTATACGGTGATCTGCGGGATTCAGCCGCAAGTGGCGCTTACGCTTGCACAGATGGGCGTAAAACTGAAGGATATTTTCACTGCAAGCAGTCTAGAAGACGCTATGGATATACTAGACCGACTTGATTAAATGTCCGACTGTGCTTTTTATGACGGAGTGATGATGATTGATGTAAATTCTCACGATTACGATATAGTTTTAAAAATAAAAGACGAAAACGACATAGCCGTTTCCAGGCAGATGGCAAAAAGTTTTGCCCAGAAAAACAATTTTTCGCTTGCTGACGTGACAAAAATTGCCATGACCGTATCAGAACTGGCAAGGAACATTTACAGGTATGCAAAAGAAGGGTATATTTACATGAGAAAGAAACAGGGGGCGGATAAAGCTGTATCCATTGAAATTCTTGCGTGCGACAGAGGTCCGGGGATAGAAAATGTGGAACTTGCCGCGGTCAGGACGACGTGCTGTTTGAGGCCTACCAGAAGTATATGGACGAATATGACGAAAGTACAGGCATGATAAAGATAAACGGTGTGATCGAAGAAGGCTGTTACAGGCATGTTGTAAACATGCTCAAATTGGTGGCAGATGCCTTTAAGCAAGGCGCTATATGACATAAATGATAAAGTGTATTATCTGATAAAGCATCATCATAATGCTGAAAATGAATTGCCAGCCGATTTTCCAGATTACTTGCTGCCCATGCACAGGTTTTTCAGATTGATTGACGGTCTTTCTGCCGGAATTACGCGCAGGGGTTCGAAAGTAACGATGAAGATAAACGGCACCAGAATTTATGTGAAAGAAGAAAGCAGTTTTCTATCTTATAATCAGGAAATAGAGACAGATATTTATACGGGGTCTTTCATCATCCGTAAGTTGTAAAGGGCTGGGAAATTTTGATGATGAGGCTGGCCACAATTTTTTTGATGTAACCTCTGAAGGAGTAGTGTTGAGTTAGTATGAAAAAAATATTGATCATTGAAGATTGTCATCTTGTTCGATTGCAAATTAAAAAAGTATTAGAGGAAAGTGGTTTTTCAAATATTGTAGAATTAAGTTCTGCTAATGTAATCAGTCAAAGACCACATCTTTATCTGAATGATGTCAGCCTTATCATTTTAGATATAGGATTGCCAGAGATTAGTGGGATTGATTTTGCAAAGCAGCTGAGAGATCATCCAGCATATTGCAATATTCCCATTATATTCATTTCTGGGCATAGCGATTACAAAATTGTGCAAGATGCTATTGAAGCTGGTGGAATTGACTTTATTGCAAAACCATTTAAACATGATTTTCTGGCTAAACGAATAGAAAAAGTTATGGAGACTCTTTATGGAAATATAAAAGGTAAGAAAGAAGATAATAAAACAAAAATAGAGGAAGTTATAATAAATGAATATGATCGGGCAACTCGTGCCGGTAAATCTTTAAGCTTTTTGCTTTTTGGCGTAGAAAATGATTATTTGGATGAGGCAAGTTCTATAATTAAGGAAAACGTTCGTAAAATTGATAGTGTACTAGTGATGGAAGATAAAATATTTGTAGTTTTACCGCTAACGGAAGGAAAAAATTTGACCATTGTTATTAATAAACTACAAGATAAATTACTACAAAACAACATCAATTTGACGTTAGAGAAAGCAGTTTCCTTTGAACCGTCTTCAGAAAAAACGCTGGATGATTTAAAGAAAGAACTGTTTGGTGAAAAATGACTTGAGAGAGGTTCCTTTGATTGTATTTAAAATAAAAGCATTGATATTGAAATTGCATCTTGATTTATATTGTGGAAATGCAAACATCATCTCAAGGATGGCCAGAGGAGAGGAAGGAATCATTCGCTATACCTTCCAGGGCTAGGAGAAGATAATGGTTTACGCTCTCATAAAGACAACCAGTTGGTCTACAAATGTGGC
>JASEIZ010000241.1 GCA_030017395.1 Desulfobacterales bacterium
CACGCGTCAGCCTCAACCGAATCGAAAAATTGAAGATGTGCCATTTCACAGTCATAAATATGTCCAATCTCCGCATATACTGTCCGGTAAGATGTTATTCGAAAACGATAAGGGTGATTCAGTAACTTTAGGACCGGGGGATACGGTTTACTTTTATGAAAACGAACCACATAGGGGAATTGTTGTCGGCGATGAGCCTGTTGAATTGCTGTGTATAATTGATTGCCCCGACGGAATCGAATGTGATCCTGATAAACCGTAGGGCAATATAGAAGTTAATCATTTGTATCTGATTACCCAAGAAAATTGTTTCACGTTCGATAGGATATACATATATTGATTTCACCGATGATTTATTGAGGGCTATTAAAGAAGAAGCAGAAGATGCAGATGAGAATCAAGAGAAAGGAGTAGTTATGATTAAAAAAATAGAACATATAGGGGTTGCAGTTAAGAACTTGAATGAGGCGGAGAAATTTTATTCGGAGAGTTTGTCGATTGATATTCTCGATCGGGAAGTTCATGGAGACATGAAAGTATCCTTTCTTTGTATTGGCGAAACCTCAATAGAGCTCCTTGAGGGACTCGCCCCGGACAGCGTTATTGCGAAATTTATAGAGAAACGGGGTGAAGGAATTCACCATATTGCTTTTGAGGTTGATGATATTGATAGGGCATTGGAGACTTTGAAGAAACAGGGGGTCAGCTTGATCGATCAAAAGCCCCGATCGGGGGCTCATAATTCCCGGGTGGCCTTTCTGAATCCGAAAGCGGCCCACGGAATCTTGCTTGAGCTGGTGGAACCCGCTAAAAAATAGATCGACATTGATTTCTTTCTAAAGTGACAAAAGAAGGCTGGGTAACATGGGTTTTTGCAGTCATGATTATCCCGGTGATTTTTCTGAGGAAGAGTAAGACCAGCGAACAGGCGTCATTTCTGAGGGGCTAAAGCTAACTCTCAACTTATCTTGCTTGTGTCGCTGCGGATTTAACCACGGTAGTAATGAACGGTTAAAATAAGCTGGGAGGAAGGGGTTGTACAAATTTGCCGCACAACTTCAGTGATTACTCTCTCAGAAAGGGTATCACAGAAGAAGTTTTTTGATTCAAAAATGAAAAAGAAGACAAAAGACAACTGCCAAATTGAATGAAGAAAGAAGGTATCGTTGTATGACTAATCAGGAAAAAATTGAGTTAATGAGACAAAAGGAGAGGGAGATTGAGGCTGGCGGTGGAGAGAAAGCCATCGCCAAGATACATGCCAGTGGTCGCTTGATGGCTCGTGAGCGGCTAAATCTGTTGTTTGACGAAGGCACGTTTGAGGAAATGGACAAGTTCGTAGAGCACAGATGCTATAATTTTGGGATGGACAAAGTCAAAACTCCTGGTGAAGGGGTCGTGACCGGATATGGCAAGGTCAACGGCAGAACAGTGTTTGCCTATGCCCAGGATTTCAGCGTTATCGGTGGGTCGCTGGGGGAAATGCATGCAACTAAGATCGTCAAATGCCAGGATAAGGCACTCCAAGCGGGTTGCCCTATCGTAGGATTGAATGATTCGGGGGGTGCGAGAATTCAAGAAGCAAGTCACGCGCTTCGAGCGTATGGTCGCTTATTCTATAGAAATGTAAAATCTTCAGGAGTGATTCCACAGATATGCGCCATCATGGGTCCTTCCGCCGGAGGGGCTGTGTATTCCCCGGCGCTGATGGATTTTGTTTATATGGTTAAACAGGATTACGCGCAGATGTTCATAACCGGGCCCCTTGTAGTTAAGTCGGTAACTGGTGAAGAGGTGTCATCTCAAGAGCTTGGAGGGGCAATAACACACAATCGGAAAAGTGGAAACTCTCACTTCATGGCGGACAATGATGAAGATTGTATCATGCAAATAAAAAAATTATTGGAGTATCTTCCTTCAAATCACAAAGAAAGGCCTCCCGTCATTGAGTGTGAAGATCCCGCTGATAGAATGGATGATGGGCTCAATACGTTAGTACCGGAAAGCAGTAACCGACCATATGATATGAAAAAATTGATAAAAATGGTTGTAGATAACGGAGAAATATACGAGAGCCAAAGTCTTTTTGCTCAAAACATTATCACCTGTTTCGCGCGGATGAAGGGTTATCCCGTTGGGATTATCGCTAATCAACCGCGCCACCTTGCGGGCGCTCTCGACATAGATGCCTCTGATAAAGCCTCCCGATTTATCCGTCTCTGTGACTGTTTTAATATCCCACTCCTGACCTTTGTCGATGTTCCCGGATACCTGCCGGGCACCGGCCAAGAATTTGGCGGGATAATACGTCATGGCGCAAAGATGCTCTATGCATATCCGGAAGCAAGTGTGCCAAAGATAACAATCGCTGTCCGTAAAGCGTATGGTGGAGCGTATATCGGCATGTGTTCCGGGGAAGGGGGGCCTGACATGATTTTTGCCTGGCCGTCATCGGAAATTGCCGTGATGGGAGCTGAAGGCGCTGCAAATATTATTTTCCGCAAGGAGGAAGGCGCGGAAAGAAAAAAGAAAATTGATCAGTATACAGACGAGTTTGCCACACCGTATGATTCGGCCAAGTATGGTTTTGTAGAGCAAATCATTGAGCCTAGGGAAACACGCCCCAAAATAATCAGAGCATTGGATATGTTAAAAAACAAAGTTGACGAGCGGCCTTGGAAAAAACACGGGAATATTCCTTTATAATCCAGCTCCCATTCATAAGATTAAAAACACCTCACATTTTATTTGATACAGAATACCGGGTAGCGCTTGATAAAAGGCGTTACCCGGAGAAAAGTTTCAGATAGCCAAGAAAAAAATAATCGAATCCCCTGGTAACCGCTTCTTTATTCCAGCATTATCGATGCTTAGGAGATATCGATGGCCTCGGACAATACCTCAAATTGCGAACTTTCTTTTACACTACCTTAGGCGTCCTTCAACTTTGGAAGGCACTAAGCATCGGCCTTGGGAAAATCCATCTTTGGGGTTCTTTCTTGAATTTGGCACATAAATACGCTAGCAAGGAAGGACGCAGTGTTTTTTTAAAAGGCGCCCCTTGAGGGCCTCTAATAGTGCCGAGAGGGTCTACGCGCAGACAACGAACAAAAAGAGGAGGATGCAAAGATGGATATTATTGACGCCATTGTTCAGAGAAAAAGCATCAGAGGTTTCAAACCTGTCTCCGTCTCAAAAGAGGTGGTCACC
>JASEIZ010000242.1 GCA_030017395.1 Desulfobacterales bacterium
TAACTGTTTTTATTGACCCGAAACTTGAAAATCCAAGCTATTTTGGACAGCAATGGCGTTAAATAAAAGACTCGGTCGACATGTCACGCGCGTTGTGGTGATTCCGCTGTATGGACGTGTTAACGAGTTTGCAACTATTGAGGATGCAGTCCGTTTTCTGGATTGCCACATGGTCTATGAGGGCTCCGAAGAATTTCGTAAATACGAGATTCGGATTGAGTTCTCCAATGCAGACAAAGTCGAGGCCTTTATAGAGGCAAAGGATAAGGTAAAAGAATTCCTTGCTTTTGTCGCAGGACAATAAGACGGCCAACAAAACAATCCAGCCGACTCGTTACACTCACGGCTGATTTCCCCGTTATGCCTGATAATAAATATGAGATGGTATGCCGATAATTCAGAACTAAATGGAATAAGGGGTTCTCAAATACCAGACATACTGTTATTCGGTGGTTTAGCTGTACCTCCTGATTCTGAATTTTTATTAAGAACAACAATAGAAAAGGCCAAATCTGAATTTGGTCCCCCAAGAATCCCGGTAAAATGGAATTTCAAAGATTTAAAAAAAGTATTTGAAAAGCAAAACAAAAATTCGCTCTATGATGATCTCTTAACAAAATCACAAGAGTGGCGTGAAACGATTTTTAGATCCGTAGCGAATATAGATTTTATAAGTTTTGGGCATACCGGTATTGTAAGCTCTTAAAGAGCTTTTAAACAAATGTGTTTGCGAGTTTCTCACCTGTATCAGTTACTCGAATGAGTTGTTGGTTTACCAATAGACGTTCCAAAATGTCCAAAAAGGAGAACTTTAAAAAAACATGATTGAAGTTGATATTATCATATCCAACGGGCTGGTGCTTACGATAGATGAAAATGAAACTGTAATTGAAAATGGAGCCATTGCAATTGACGGTGAAAATATCATTGCTGTTGGAAAATCTGAGGAAATAAAGGCAAGATATATATCCAGAAAAAGCATAGATGCAACAAATCATATGATTATGCCGGGGCTTATTAACAGTCACACACACGCAGCAATGACCTGCTTCAGAGGGATAGCGGACGACATTGAACTCATGGACTGGCTTAACGATTATATATTTCCTGCTGAAGCTAAAAATGTAAATGTAGAATTAGCCTTTTGGGGAAGTCTGCTGGCATGTGCAGAAATGATCAAATCGGGAACGACGACATTTTGTGACATGTACATTTTTGAAGATGAAACTGCAAAAGCCGCAAAAGAGGCTGGCATGCGATGCCTTCTTGGAGAAGTTCTTTTTGATTTTCCGTCTCCCAACTTTAAAACACCTGCCGAAGGCCTTGAATACACCAGAATGCTGATTGAAAAATGGGCGGATGATCCACTGGTCAACATCATGGTTGAACCACACTCATTATACACATGCTCTTCTTCTCTTCTTATAGATGCCAAGTCTTTGGCTGACCAATACAAAGTTCCAATTGCAACCCATTTTCTGGAAAATAAAGGAGAAGCAAAACAGTTAAGAAAGAAATTAGGCAAAAGGGCAACTAATTTTCTGAAAGATATCAATTATCTTGATGAGCGTTTTTTTGCCTTTCACTGCGTTTGCATGGATGAAGAGGATATAAAAATCTTTGCAGACAGCGGATGCAAAGTTGTTCATAATCCCGAAAGCAACATGAAGCTTGCTTCCGGTGTTGCTCCTATATCCAGCATGTTAGACCATGGCATTGTCGTGGGGCTTGGAACCGATGGGTGCGCCAGCAATAACAACCTTGACATGTTACAGGAGATGGATACGGCAGCCAAGCTTGAGAAGGTTGAACGTCTTGATCCAACAGTCATGTCTGCGCATACTGTTACACATATGGCGACCTGTAATGGAGCCCGGGTCCTTGGGATGGAAAACCTCGCGGGTTCTCTAAAAGCCGGAATGAAGGCAGATATCATTGCCATAGATTTGAACAAGCCACACCTTACTCCAATGTACAATTCCTATTCTCATCTTGTTTATGCTGTGAATGGATCTGATGTAACCACGGTTATTATAAACGGAAAAATTGTTATGAAAGACAGGCGTCTTTTAACGATTAATGAGGCCGAAGTTATGAAAAGGGTGAAAGAAATTGCTCTTGGGATCAAAAAAAGCCTAGGCATCGGTTGACAGGGCTATAAAACTTGAGTTTAGTTATATATTAAACAGACGGCAGCTATTTTCCCACGTAGCGGATGCCAGATATTCCGGATCTTCCTTTCTTATTTCCGCCAGTTTAAATAAAATATGCCTGACAAAAGCCGGTTCATTCCGTCGCGTGTGATTTTTTTCCGGGGCAGGTGTTAGATATGGCGCATCTGTCTCGATTAAAATCTGCTCAACAGGAATTATAGTCGCCAGCTTGCGTAAATCAGCGCCGCGCTTTTTTAGTGTCAAAACGCCTGTTATTCCGATATAAAGGCCGAGATTAATATACTGCTCAAGTTCTGCCCTGTCCCCGCTAAAACAGTGCACAACCCCTTTTCTCCCTTTTTTGTGATGAGCCATGACTATTTCAAGCAGGCGGCTTTTGCTGTCTCTTTCATGGAAAATAACCGGAAGATTGCATCTGTCGGCAATCTCTAGCTGCCTTATAAACCATTTTTCCTGATCATCTTGTGGCGAATACATGCGGTTGAAATCAAGGCCGATCTCACCCCATGCACAAACCTTGGGGTTTGCGGTAAGATTTATAAGACACTTTAAGGTTGATTCAGAGCAGTGTTTTGCTTCGTGAGGATGAACGCCGACAGAAGCATAAACATTGTTTATGGATTCTGACAGCGCGACGGATTTGAAGGAACTTTCTTTGTCTGTTCCTACGATCATACATGCTGTCACTCCGACATCATGAGCGCGTTTAATAACCGCATCAAAATCTTTATCATACGCACTGTCGTTAAGATGGCAATGGCTGTCAAATAGTTTCATGTTAGATTTTCAATTACATTGCTTATGATTGATGCAAGCTTTAAAGAAGATTTCTTTGCTACAGCAATTATTTCTTCAATTGTTGATTTAACAGGCCTGTCCGGGTCGTGTACATTGGTTATTGTCGATAATCCCAGCACCTTTATACCGGCATGTACGGCCGAAATTACCTCATGAACAGTTGAAAAGCCGACAGCTTCGGCCCCTATGGTTCTTAAAAAACGCACTTCAGCGGGTGTTTCAAGAG
>JASEIZ010000243.1 GCA_030017395.1 Desulfobacterales bacterium
GCTGTCGGTAAAGGCAAAACAGGTGATGATGGCAAAAGAATCGCTCTTGAAATAAAGAAGGATGACAAAATTCTATTCGGCAAGTATGGCGGCACAGAGGTGAAGATTGACGGCGAAGAATATCTCATCATGCGTGAAGATGATGTTCTTGGAATAATCGAATAATAAATTGATACTATAATGGAGGACTGATCAAGATGGCTAAAATTATAAAATATAACATGAAGGCCCGTGAAGCTATGCTTAACGGAGTTAAAACCCTTTCTAATGCCGTAGTTGTGACTCTCGGGCCAAAAGGAAGAAACGTTGTTATTGATAAATCCTGGGGTTCTCCCACGGTTACAAAGGATGGAGTAACTGTGGCTAAAGAAATCGAACTGGAAGACAAGTTTGAAAATATGGGCGCCCAGATGGTAAAAGAGGTTGCCAGCAAGACAAGTGATATGGCCGGCGACGGAACAACAACAGCTACAGTGCTGGCAAGAGCTATCTATGAAGAAGGACAAAAGCTGGTTGCCGCAGGCAATAACCCTATGGCCATAAAACGTGGTATTGAAAAAGCCATTGAGGTTGCAGTCAATGAGCTTCAAAAAATGAGCAAACCGACAAAAAATCAGCGTGAAATAGCCCAGGTAGGAACCATTTCTGCAAACAACGATGAAACAATAGGCAATATCATTGCCGAAGCAATGGGCAAGGTCGGCAAAGAGGGTGTTATCACTGTTGAAGAGGCAAAAAGCATGGAAACCACACTTGAGGTGGTCGAAGGCATGCAGTTTGACCGTGGATATCTTTCTCCATATTTTGTTACAGATCCGGATAAGATGGTTGTTTCACTTGAAGATCCTTATATTCTTATCAACGAGAAAAAGGTCAGTACCATGAAAGATCTTCTTCCTATACTCGAGCAAATCGCTAAAATGGGAAAACCTCTTGTAATCATCGCTGAAGATGTGGAGGGCGAAGCTCTTGCCACTCTGGTTGTAAACAAGCTGAGAGGAACGTTGCACGTTGCCGCGGTTAAAGCTCCTGGTTTTGGCGACAGAAGAAAAGCCATGCTTGAAGATATAGCAATTCTTACCGGAGGCCAGGTTGTATCGGAAGACATTGGAATCAAACTGGAAAACATTACGATTCAAGACCTTGGCAAAGCCAAACGGATTACCATTGACAAAGACAACACCACTATTGTTGACGGCGCCGGCGCTCGCAGCGCTCTGGAAGGCCGGGTAAAACAGATTCGCGCTCAGATAGAGGATACAACATCTGATTATGATCGTGAAAAACTCCAGGAACGTCTGGCTAAATTAATCGGCGGCGTGGCTGTGATTAATGTCGGCGCAGCAACCGAAACCGAGATGAAGGAGAAAAAGGCACGCGTCGAGGATGCGTTAAACGCCACAAGGGCTGCTGTTGAAGAGGGTATTGTGGCCGGCGGCGGCGTTGCGCTGGTACGCTGCCTGGACGCTCTGAGCAAGATTAAAATCAAGGCGGAACAGAAGCTGGGCGTAAAGGTGGTTATGCGGGCCATAGAAGAACCCCTGCGCCAGATCGCTAACAATGCCGGTGAAGAAGGCTCTGTTGTGATTGATAAGGTTAAAAATAGTGAAGGCCCCTTTGGATACAATGCTGAAACCAATATATACGAAGATCTGATTGAAGCAGGCATTATCGATCCTACAAAGGTTGTCCGTTTTGCCCTGCAAAATGCTGGAAGCGTTGCCGCGTTGATGCTGACAACAGAAGCCATGATAGCTGAAAAGCCTGAAGATAAAAAAGAGCCCGCCATGCCGGCAGGCGGAGGAATGGGCGGAATGGGCGGAATGGGCGGAATGATGTAAAATAAATCTGTCTTTATACCGATACCAATCATCTTAAAATAAAAAAAGCCCTTTTGCTGTTTCAGCAAAAGGGCTTTTTGTTGAAAAGATTGACAAATTAGCAAGATATAAATAATATTAATTAAGAATTGAAATTCACCGCCGCGAGCAGCGGAAGATACGCTCGCTTTTGCGGTTCAAGGATTCAGAAAACTTGACAACCCGAATAATCATAAAAAACAACAAAGTCCGGGAGTAATATATGAATTACAACACAAATATCCGGCTAATTACCTGCCTGTGCATATTTACAGCTATAATTACCTTCCCTTTATATCTTTTTGCTGAAGATGAAAAGGAGATCGAATATGAGACAGGCTTTTATTATACTATTAAAAAGGGGGACACACTCTGGGATATTTCGCAGCGATTCTTTGATTCACCATGGCAGTGGCCTGATTTGTGGAAGGAAAACAGCCAGGTCCCCAATCCACATCTGGTTTACCCTGGTGAAAGGATACGCCTATTTCATAAAGGATGGGTTAAAACAACTGCTAAAATAGATATAAATGAAAAATCGCTGAAAAAGGAACAGACATATTTCTTTTATCCCGATATTGACAAAGTAGGTTTTATTAAAAAAGAACCGATTACCAGTTCGGGCTACATATTCAAGTCATATGACGATAAAATTATGATCAGTTGTGGCGACAAGGTTTACATAAGACAAGGCGATAACACATCATTTGTTCCTGGAGAAAAATATACAATATATAGAACCCATCCTGTAACCAACAAAAAAACAAAGGATTGTATCGGCGTCCATCATTATCTTACAGGCGTGCTTGAAATTACAGAAAAACATCCTGATTTTGCTGTAGCAAAGGTTATTCAATCTTTCCGCTCTATTGAAGTCAACGATCTTTTAATGCCATATCAGCCATTGTCAAAGAAAATATTAATTAGCAAGAACGAAAAAAAGCTTGAAGGATCAATCATAGGCTCTGAAGAACAAACAACCATCATCGGAAACGGCGAAATAGCCTTTATTGACAAAGGCTGTCAGGACGGCGTGATGCCAGGACAGCACTACAGTATATACTACCAGGAAAAAAAGCGGCTTGATCTCAAAAGTAAAAAATATACCCTTCTTTCGATTGTAGACTTTGGGACATTGTTTGTCCTGCGCACCGAACAAACTACATCTACAGTTCTTATTACAAGGTCGGATAAAAGCATTACTCCAGGCGCTAAAATCTGCAGCCCTTTATCTAAAAAATGAGACCATTAAAGTTGATGACTTCGCAAAAAATTAAAAACACCATTTTTCGTCATTCCGGCGAAAGCCGGAATCCAGTCTTTTCAAGTA
>JASEIZ010000244.1 GCA_030017395.1 Desulfobacterales bacterium
AAAATTTGAAGCCTGACACCGCATCACGGAAAAATGGCAGTTATGCAAAGGTCTCTATTTGTTATCACGTACCGGTAATGCCCTGTGATAGAGCGCGATAGACTCGTAGGTCCAGCTCTGCTTGCCGTTGGTAAAACGAAAGTATGCGGCCCCGTCGTTGCCCCTGAGTGAGGTCCACGGAGAGCAACATGTAAGATGTATTAAAGAATTTATGCGAAGTTGATCGCCCGTTTCACAACAATCCTGAGGATACCCATCCGTGTTCACATCATAAAGGTTCATCAACTCATCAATAGTCGGCATCCGCCAGTCAGTATAGCCTCCTCCACGGTAATTATCACAGTATCTTTTCGCATCATGCCAGGTTATATCTTCACCATTATCTCTTGCCGCCCACATGAGACCTGTTTTAGTGTCCAGCACTATCTCTTTATTGCCGGCTATAAAGCTGCCTTTTTTACCGATAATTTTTCCTATTTTAAGTTCGAGTTTTCTTAGTTTGTCACTTTCTTGCCTTCTTTGTTTTTCAAAATAGGCTTCGAGCTTTTTTGTATGCACCGAATCAGGATAATAAGCCTTTAGTCTCTCAAAAGTATCTATTGGATCTTTTGAGAAACCCCATATAACCTGGCAATACATGGCTTCAGCCACTGTATTATCATCTTTGCTTATTTTTATTATATTGTCGATTATTCCTTTTGCTTTTTTTTCCTTTCCTATACTAATTAAACTTTTTGCGTACCTCAGCTCCTTTGAATCGATCCCCTCTGATACGGTTTTTACCTTTCCGATAAGAATTATTAAATATGTCCCATCCTGCTGATAGCCTATGTCCATAATCCTGTATCCGGGCAGCAACACAGCATCTGCTTTAGATTCGATATAATCTGAATTTACAACCAAATCTGTTACGCTCGTTATCGACTTTATCTGCACGCCGGCACGTTCAATAGCCTCGCGCTTTGCAAATAATACCGCCTCCTTGTAATCCCTTTGTTTTGTCGTTTTTTCACCATCATCAAAACCATTTATTTGAACGTCGATTGTTTCAGAGAAAACAATACATGTTGTCCCAATAATAATATGAATCAACATAATTATGAAAATCGTTTTTCTCATAATAATTCCTCGCGAAAGTAACGTTCAAGACAGTTTGCCATTTTAGGCAGTTTTGTCTTTACATATTTCAGAACTTCTATATGCTCCCATTTTTCGTTCACAGCAGGTTTTTGTGGATTATTCATACTATACAAATTCATTGCTATGCTAATATCAGAATTTTCATCTTTCTTTTTTGGAATAGTCATTTTAACAAAAAGAGCGTAATCAATGCCTTTACTTTGACACATTTTTCTCAATTTAGCAGACAATGATGTAAACAATTTTCCTATAACAGCTTCCGGTTTTATACCTTCCAATATATTATTCATTGTTATCTGTTCCACATATAGTTTACCCATACTAACAACAAATGGATCAAAATCCTCAAGGTTATAATCGGATTTAAACTTAAGGGCTTCAGCATCATCAATAATATCAAACTGTATTTTTATGCCATGTTTTTTTAATTCTTCACATATACTGTTTTGGGAAATTATAGCCTTAACTTTCTTAGAATAATCATCTTTGCAAAGATCTTTATAAATAACAGGGAAAACACCTATTGTCTTGAATTGTTTCTGTTGTGCAACAGGAGTCGCTTGCTGAGGTTGTGGGGAAACCGATTGCGATGGCTGAGGCAAAGGAGCTGCAGTTTGGGGCTGAGATGAAGAGACTGTTGCTGCGCCCGATAAAGAAGAAGGAGCATCAGTGCATTTTATTTGGCAAGTTTTCAATATGTTCAGGGCAAGTTCGGGATTTCGGCATTTGGTGGCTATCGGCTCCAGTATCGCCATGGCCAGGCAGTAGTTCCCCTGGGCAAAATAGTTTAAAGCTTTATCAAATGACTGCTGAACCTCTTGTTCATATCTATTTTTAGCTTTTATCAGAAGCTTAATAATAGCAGGGTGTTTCGAATATTCTTCAGGAGGGTCGTAATCAGGATTCGCTGCCAGCGCTTTCAGCAATTCGTTTTCAATGTCTTTTTCATCCATCTGCATGTAAATGAAAACGTTTGCTTTCAAATAATGAGCTTCTGAAAGTAAATTTTTGTTGATAACGTCCTTTTTCTCCTGCCTGATTGCATCAATTGCTTTATCACAATATTCTAATGCTTTTTTATAATCCTTAAGCTTCTTATAATCATAAGCCATATATAAACAATTTTTCCCAAAATCAGTTTGAGCTATCACTATTGATGCAAATAATATTGCGCATGTCACGATTATATTAACTATCAGCAGTTTTTTAATATTCATAATGACACCTCATTTTGCTATTTTTTTATGTTTTGAAAAACCCTTTGGCAAGCCCAAGCCACAGGGGATCTTCGGCTATAAGGAAGTTAACGGAATCTCCGCTTTGCTCCGACAAGCTACAGGGAATGCCCTCGTTTTTGCGGTTCAAGCATATATCTTCCCTATTTTTAATAGTTACACGAATAAACTACAATAGTCAATATAATTATGTAGTTATGTAATTACAAAAAAAGGAGGTTTCCACTTGTTTATAAACGTACTGATGGATTCCCATTATCCAGATAAATAAATTGTAAAGGGAATAATATGCAATCCTCTGGAAATCTCGCGAGTGGAGCCCAGCTCCCATCCGGAACAGCGGTCATTGCCATTAAGTGACTGTTAACGGCGGACACAATACCTTTAATATTAATAATCGGGTGGCGAGAAAATACTTCGGGAAGACCGTAAGTGAGGTTGCAAGACAGGCACTTGCCTGGTCGCTGCTTGAGATGAAACTCGAAAAACAGGCTGTTTTTTCCTTTACTCAGAAACTCCAACCTTATGTCGAAGGCGCCTTCGGAAGCATCTCCGAAAAGAGCCTCAAAAAACTGATCTGTCCTGTCGGATGGGAATAAATTATCTATCTCTTTTTTGTTAAGCATATAGCACACACTCTCTCTCGAATAAAATTACAACTTAATATCTTACCCCTTATATTACCAGAAAAACACAATTATGAGACCTTTGCATAACTGCCATTTTCCCGTGATGCGGTGTCAGGCTTCAAATTTTAATTCTCAAAATACTCAATGTATTC
>JASEIZ010000245.1 GCA_030017395.1 Desulfobacterales bacterium
GTTTGAAAAAGATGTAAAAGATCTCATGCCGCACGATACTGTGTGCGGCAAATGCGGAAATGACGCCTTTATAAAAGAGACCGACATCCTGGATGTATGGTTTGATTCAGGCGTTAGTCATGCAGCGGTTCTTGAACAGCGTCCTGATTTAAAATGGCCTGCCGATCTTTATCTTGAAGGAAGCGATCAGCATAGAGGATGGTTCCACAGCTCTCTGTTGACGGCTGTAGGAACAAGAGGCAGAGCTCCCTACAAATCTGTTTTAACGCATGGGTTTGTCGTTGACGCAAAAGGCAAAAAAATGTCTAAGTCTATCGGAAATGTTATAGCTCCAAAGAAAATTATTGATCAGTATGGAGCGGAAATTCTACGTTTATGGGTTTCCGCATCCGATTATAAAGAGGATATACGTATTTCCGAAAGTATTTTAAGACAATTAAGCGAGGCATATAAGAAGATCAGAAACACCTTCAAGTTTATACTCAGCAATCTTTATGATTTTGATCCGGAAAAGGATTCTGTTGCATATGAATCAATGCACGATATAGACAGATATGCCCTGCATAGCCTGCAGAAATTAATCGAGAAAACCACAATGGCATATGATCGGTTTGAATTTCATACTATCTATCATACCCTGTATAATTACTGCACTCTGGATCTGTCTGCTTTTTACCTTGATATCCTGAAGGACAGACTTTACACATTTTCCCCGAAATCTTCGGGAAGAAGAAGCGCCCAGACGGTCATACATATTATTATTGATGCTGTTTCAAGGATCATGGCTCCTATTTTCTCATTTACTGCGGAAGAAATCTGGACATATATGCCGGAGAGGAAAGACAAGGAACCAAGCATTCATATGGCATCCATGCCGGTTGTAAATGAGGGGCTAAAGGATGAAGAGCTATCCCAAAAATGGAGGCTTTTGCTTAAAGTTCGAAGCGAGGTGACAAAGGCCCTGGAGCAGGCCAGAACAACAAAACTTATAGGGCACCCACTCGATGCTCTGGTTAAAATATCAACAAATGAAGGCTTGTATAATGATCTTTGTCCATATACAGAAGACTTAAAATCAATTTTTATTGTTTCACAGGCTTTTCTGGTCAAAGAAGAAACCTTTTACGGCGCATATAAAAGCAACGAGATAGAAGGATTGTTGATTCTGGTTGAACCTGCGGCCGGTGATAAGTGTGAACGTTGCTGGATGCACGATACTTCTGTCGGGACAAATACAGAGCATCCGACTATCTGCAATAGGTGTAAAGAAAATATTAAAGGATTGGGCTAACAGTTCACGGTTCACAGTGAACCTTTATTGAGCAACGTGGTAGATAAAACCAAATATATAAAATTTTCCGCCATTGCCGGTATAATTGTAATTCTTGATCTTATATCAAAGGCGATAATATTGACCAAAATGCCGCTTTATCGCTCCATAGAGGTTGTGCCTGGGTTTTTCAGCTTTACTCATATTCAAAATGCAGGCGGCGCTTTCGGGCTCCTGGCAAACCAGAGCTCCGAGGTGCGGTATATATTTTTTATTATTGTTTCATCTCTGGTTACGGGTCTGGTTTTTTTATTGTATAAAAATACCCCAAAAACACATTCATTGCTTGCCGCAGGCTTTGCAATGATATTTGGAGGAGCGGCAGGCAACCTGATCGATAGAATACGATTCGGCAAGGTTGTTGATTTTCTTGATTTCTACATAGGAGACTTGCACTGGCCTGCTTTTAATGTTGCCGACAGCGCAATTACCATTGGAATAGCTATTTTAATATTTCATATTATCTTTAAGAAAATGCCGGAATAAATAATGCATCCAGTGCTTTTAAAATTAGGGCCTTTTTCCATCTATACTTATGGCTTTTTTATTGCCATGGGTTTTATCTCTGGAATTTTGCTTGCAAAAAGAGAGGCTGTGAGATTAGGGGAAGATCCTGAAAGAATAATGGATCTTTCCTTTTACGTTTTGATTGCCGCGATTATCGGCTCACGCCTGTTTTATATTTTTATTAACCCGGAGATATTTCTTTCAGATATTTTGGAAATCTTCAGGATATGGAACGGAGGGCTTGTTTTTTACGGGGGTTTTATCGCGGCGCTGATTGTCGGCCTTATCTACCTGAAGATAAAGAAGATGCCTTTGTGGAGAACAACGGATATAGCTGCTCCTTGTATAGCTCTTGGCCAGTTTTTTGGAAGATTGGGTTGTTTTTCTGCTGGATGCTGCTACGGCAAGGCCTGTAATCTTCCCTGGGCTGTAACATTCACAAATCCTGACACACTGGCACCTGTTGGCATACCTCTTCATCCCACCCAGCTCTATCATGCAGCAGGTAACCTGATTATATTTTTTATTCTCTGGTTTTTCCGCAAGCGCAAGAAGTTTGACGGCCAGTTATTCTGGCTGTATATCCTGCTTTATGCCGTCTCCCGTTCCTTTATAGAAATATTTCGAGGCGATTTCAGGGGGGAACCTGTTTTCGGAGTCCTGTCTGTTGCACAGGCAATCGGAATAATAATGGCACCTGCTGCAATTGTTATGATGATAATTCTGAGAAAGAGGGCAGGCAAAACCTTATGATATCTTCTATCCTGATTTTCTATTTTTGTTTCCACACAGGACTTCGTTTTCCCAGGAATGCGCTTATCCCTTCATTGGCATCTTCCGTAGAGCACAGACGAGCAAAAGCTTCGTTCATATATTCGAAGGCATTGTAATAATCCAGATCCGCTGCCGCATAGAATGCCTTTTTGGCGATCTGTAGCGCCAGAGGACTCTTTTGCGCCAGAGTCGCGGCCCAGATGCGGGTTTCCTTGTTTAAATCGGCTTCAGGTATGACCCTGTTTATAAGACCCATACTTAATGCTTCCCTGGCCGTAATCAAATCACCGTAAAATAACAGTTCGAGAGCTTTCTTTCTTCCCACGGACCGGGTGACCGGGATTACCGGCCCAATGCAGTTGAGCCCCACATTGATGGCGGTCAAACCTATACGTGCGTTTTCACCGGCGGTTGCGAGGTCGGCAGGGGAATTTTTCACCCCAAAGAACCCTGGAGATCGACTTGATCTTTTATGAGATAACATTGCTGTCCAAAATAGCTTGGATTTTCAAGTTTCGGGTCAATAAAAACAGT
>JASEIZ010000246.1 GCA_030017395.1 Desulfobacterales bacterium
AGGGTGAAGATATCTATTAAAAGGATAGGAATAAAAGTCAAAAACAAAACAGCCAACCAGGTCATTCCGAGGAATTCAAGCATTCCTGCCAGGGCTCCTGTTCCGCCGTGCCCTATGACGCGACCAAAGAAAAAAATGGCCCACAGGATCACTCCTGCCCGGATGAGGACCTTTCTGGACACGTGCCGGTTTATAAACGGCACGGAGGCAGCCCGCCAAAAAACATAGATATGCATAAATGTGCAGGCTGAAATTAGAATGGTTCTAAACACGGCTCTCCCAGCGAGTGACTTGCATAATCAACCATCATTGTCACAAATATTAAATTCCTTTGAACCAATGGATTATTTCAAAACTGTAAAACTAAAGAACGCCTTCCTACTTCCACTAATGTGTTGATCAAGATTTGACACCGAGCCCTTTCCGATGCTTGCTGTGTTATTCATTTTATCTAAGAGCGTTCAAGGTTAAACTGTTTTTTTCATGAAAATATTTGCGCTTTCATACCAACGTCATTACGGAGAAAGCCGGATACGAAGTGAAGAATATATGATAATTTTATTGAAATTACAGTTAATATCAATGTAATGACAGGATAAATAACCTGTCCTGTCACAACTTGGCTGAACTGTTCCCAAAAACCGAAAATCTTTATAAGAAAAATTTAGTATCCTTGTTTAGGAAAAATATATGACAAAAAAAGCAGCCCAGAATGTTCTGGTTACAGGAGGCGGAGGCTTTTTAGGCAAGGCAATAGTAAGGCGTCTTGTGGAAAGGGGCGAGCATGTCCGCAGCTTTTCGCGCGGCTTTTACCCGGAACTTGATTACATGGGAGTTGAGCAGGTGCAAGGCGATCTGGAAGACAAAGATGCTGTTGAAGCGGCATGCAAAGGAATAGATCTTGTTTTTCATGTTGCGGCAAAGACAGGAGTGTGGGGCGATTATTCCGAGTATTTTAAGACAAATGTTACAGGAACTAACAATGTAATTGCCGCCTGCATCAAGCATAAGGTTCCGAGGCTTGTCTATACAAGCTCGCCAAGTGTTGTCTTTAACGGAACAGACATGCAGGGGGTAGATGAATCAGTTCCTTATTCAAATAAGTTTTGTGCTCATTATCCAAAAACAAAAGCAATTGCCGAACAAAATGTTATAAATGCCGCAAGAGGAGATTTGATGACGATTGTATTAAGACCTCATTTAATATGGGGTCCGCGTGACAACCATCTTGTTCCGAGAATTATTTCCAGAGCAAAAAGGCTGGTTATAGTTGGAGACGGCAAAAACCTTGTGGATACAATCTACATAGACAATGCTGTTGATGCCCATATTCTGGCTGCAGACAGACTGGAAAAAAACCACAAACTTTCAGGCAATGTCTATTTTATAAGCCAGGGAGAACCTGTTTTTTTGTGGGATATGGTAAATGATATTTTAAAAGCAGCAGGATTTGCTCCTGTAAATCGTTCAATATCACGGAGAACGGCCTGGGCGATAGGGGCCATGCTTGAAGCCTGCTTTAAAATATTCAAACTGCCCGGTGAGCCGCAGATGACGCGTTTTGTGGCAGAGGAACTTGCTACAGCGCACTGGTTCGACATAAGCGCCGCAAAAAAAGATCTTGGTTATGTTCCGAGGGTATCAACCAAAGAAGGCATCAGGCGTCTTGAAGACTGGCTGAACCGCAATAGCGAGCGCATTTAAAAACGGCCAATCTTCAAAAATTCGTGTCAGAGCTTTGCGGGTTCTTAAATGCATTACTTAACGTGACAAACTGAGATATTGTCAGAGCTTCGGCACGCAGGGAAGAATCAATGCCTGTCTTGTCCAGCATGTTTTGCGCTGTTTTTGTATCAATATTCATTTCGCTTCCTGCAAGAGCATTTCTGAGCGTTTTTCTCCTTTGACCAAATGCCGCTTTAACTACTTTGAAAAAAAATGCTTCGTCCTTTGCCCGATATTTTACAGTTTCTAAAAATTTTATTTCAAGGATCTGTGAATCTACTTTTGGTTTTGGAAAAAATTGATGCGCCTTAACATCAGCGAGTTTTTTTATTTTTGCGCAATACCCAAGCATGACAGCGAGCCGTCCGTAATCCTTCCCCCCCGGCTGAGCTATGATGCGCATGGCCAGTTCTTTCTGAAACATAAGAACAGCCTTAATAACAGCAGCCCTGGATTCAATAAGCTTGATAATAATCTGAGAAGAAATGTTGTAGGGAAGGTTTCCCATGACCAGTATTCTGCGGCCTTCATTTTTCGCCAGCTTCATAATGTCAAATTTCAGTATATCCTCTTCTATTAGTTCAACATTTGAAAGCCTGTTTGCAAGGAGTTCTGTTTTTAAAAGACCGGTTAACTGGCTGTCCTTTTCAACGGCATAGACCTTTTTTGCTGCCCGGGCAATTGGAATCGTCAGCGCTCCAAGGCCTGCGCCGATTTCCAGTATAACGTCCTCAGGTGTGATTTTGGCAAGACCTGCTATCATTTTAGCAGTAGATGGATCAGATAAAAAATTTTGACCAAGCTGCTTTTTAGGGAACAAACTCCAGGCGTTAAGAATTGTTCTTGGGGACGTCACTATTGTTTCAGCCTCTGCGATCGGATTTTTACAACTATTTTACGTGTTATAAAATATGCGGCAATACCTGGAACAACACCTAAAATAATACCGCCTGTTATCATGATGCAGGTTACATTTAATCCCAGTTTCATAAGTTCTGTAACCGATGTATATTTTATATCAAACGGTATTGAATTGCCGAAAACAAACAGCCCTGTCTTGTAACTTCCAAGGTAGAAAAATGGTATGGTAATCGGATTGCTTAACCAGACCCCGATGGCGGCCGCTATTTTGCTGCCGTTTAAAAGAAATGACAGCGCTATGGCTATAACTGTATGGAATGGAATGGTAGGCGTTATACTCACAAAAATGCCGATAGCCATTCCCATGGCAATATAATGCGGATCGCCCTGAAGCTCCTTGAAACGGGTGATAACCTGACGGATATTTTCTTTAGGGCTCATGCCCCGTTTCCATATTTTACTTGAGTTATTTTTTTTCATGAAATTAAAAACTAACATGCTTTCTTATCGTTTTCAATGAATCATTTTTGAT
>JASEIZ010000247.1 GCA_030017395.1 Desulfobacterales bacterium
CGAAGCCTCTGGACTCCGGTTTTCACCGGAGTGACGACTTTTTACGATTTCATCACTTCTGAACCGTGAACAATTACAGAATTATATAAAAAGAAAAAAATACCGGCGATCAACGTAAATGTAAATCGGTGGCCGAATAGTTACAACTAAAAAATCATATCAAATTGAAAGAGGCTTCCAATGGGCAACGAACCAGAAAAAATTATTTATACAATGTCGAGAGTCAGCAAGTCATACCAAAACAAACCTGTGCTAAAAGACATATCCCTTTCCTATTTTCTTGGCGCCAAAATCGGCGTTTTAGGATTAAATGCCGCGGGGAAAAGTTCTCTTTTACGTATTATGGCAGGAGTTGATCAGGAATATGACGGCAAAGCCGCACTTTCCCCGGGATACACCTTAGGGTTTCTTGAGCAGGAACCTTTGCTTGATTCAAATAAAACCGTAAAAGCTGTAGTTGAAGAAGGCCTGCTGGAGGTTGTAGGTCTTGTTGAGGAATACAATAAGATCAGTGAAAAATTTGCTGAGCCCATGTCTGACGATGAAATGAATCAACTTATTGAGCGCCAGGGCGAATTGCAGGAAAAAATCGATTATCTTGATGCATGGGATGTCGATGCGCGTCTGGAAATGGCAATGGATGCTTTGCGCTGCCCCCCGGGAGACACTCCGATTAATGTTATTTCCGGTGGTGAAAAAAGACGTGTGGCGTTATGCAGGCTTTTATTACAGAAACCGGATATTCTGCTATTGGATGAACCGACAAATCATCTGGATGCCGAAACTATTGCCTGGCTCGAACATCATCTTCAGCAGTATGAAGGTACGGTGATTGCCGTCACGCATGATCGTTATTTTTTGGATAACGTAGCGGGTTGGATTTTAGAGCTTGATCGAGGACATGGCATCCCGTGGAAAGGCAACTATTCTTCATGGCTTGAACAGAAACAAATACAGCTTAATCAGGAAGAAAAATCGGAATCAAAACGGCAAAAGGCCTTGCAACGGGAATTGGAATGGATCAACATGTCGCCAAAAGGCCGCCAGGCAAAGGGAAAGGCACGCATTAATGCTTATGAAAATCTTTTAAGCCAGAATTATGAAAAAAGGGTCAAAGATCTTGAAATATATATTCCACCAGGGCCACGTCTTGGAAAGGTAGTTATTCAAGCGGAAAATCTGAGCAAAGCATATGGCGATCGCCTTCTCTTTGAGGAATTGACATTTGCTTTACCTGCCGGAGGTATTGTCGGTATTGTGGGCCCTAACGGCGCAGGCAAAACAACACTCTTTAAAATTATAACCGGTTTGGAAAAACCTGATTCCGGGACCATTAACATCGGGGACACTGTTAAACTCGCTTGCGTTGATCAGGAACGCGATATTCTTAAACCCGACAAGACAATATGGGAAGTGATTTCCGGGGGCAGGGATATAGTTGAACTTGGGAAAATCGAAGTGAACTCAAGAGCATATGTTGCCCGTTTTAATTTCTCGGGATCAGATCAGCAGAAAAAAGTAAACATGATTTCAGGCGGCGAGCGTAATAGAGTCCATCTTGCGCGTGTGCTCAAGGAGGGCGCCAATGTGTTGCTTTTAGACGAACCTACAAACGATCTTGATGTGAATACAATGCGTGCCCTTGAAGAAGCATTGGAACATTTTGGAGGCTGCGCGGTTATTATCACTCATGATCGCTGGTTTCTTGATCGCATTGCCACCCATATTCTCGCTTTTGAGGGTGACAGTACTGTCATGTGGTTTGAAGGCAATTATTCGGATTATGAAGCGGACAGAAAAAAGAGGCTCGGAAAGGCCGCTGAACAGCCGCATCGGATCAAATACAGACATTTGACAAGAGGATAATACAGGTACCTTAGCCAATACTATTATAAAAACAGTCCCTTTGAACCGCCGTGTAACCCGCATCCTGTATCAGGCGCACCATCTCTTTTTTTGGCAGCCGGAATCTGACTCCTGCGGCTGCCACCACATTTTCTTCTATCATGGTGCTTCCAAGATCGTTTGCTCCAAACGCAAGAGCAATCTGGGCAATCTTATCGCCCTGTGTTACCCATGACGCCTGGATATTAGGGATATTGTCCAGAACCAGCCTGCTGAGAGCAAGCACTCTGAGATATTCTGCGGCAGTAGCTTTTTGAGCTTGAAGACGGGTATTGTCGGGTTGAAATGTCCATGGAATAAATGCTGTAAAACCGCCCGTCTCATCCTGAAGGCCGCGAATTTTCATAAGGTGTTCAATGATGTGGTTTGGTTTTTCAATATGTCCGAACATCATTGTGGCTGTGGTTTTAAGTCCGCATTTATGCGCGGTTTTCATTACCTCTAACCATTTGCCGGAAGTGCATTTATTCGGAGAGACTCTTTTTCTTATTTCATCCGCAAGGATTTCCGCTCCGCCGCCCGGTATGGAATTCAGTCCCGCGTTGATGAGCCGGTTTATCGTATTCCTGATCGAAATAGATGATTTTTCCGATAAAAAGGCTATTTCCGGCGGCGAAAAACCGTGAATATGAATAGAGAAATTGTCCTTGATATAGTGTAAAAGGTCTGTGTAAAAATCTAAATCCAGTAATGGATGCATTCCTCCCTGAAGCAGTATCTGTGTTCCTCCGAGGCTGAGCGTTTCCTCAATTTTTTTTTTCAACTCCTTTTTTGAAATAATATATGCATCAGGGTGATTTAGCGGGCGGTAAAAGGCGCAAAACAGGCAGCCCGACACGCATACATTGGTATAATTGATATTCCGGTCAACCACGTAGGTAACAACAGGCTTGGGGTGAAGAGTTTTTCTTCTTTTATCGGCCAGATCGGCCAGAACAAGAGTATCGGCATCAGTAAAAAGTGTGAGAGCCTCTTTATAATTGATACGCTCATTGGAAGCTGTCTTTTTTATAATGTTGTCGACCAATTCCTCTGACCTCCGACTCCCGACACCGATTTTCGCGGCTGAAAGCCGCTCCTACTCGACTACTCGACCAATTCCCTACTCGACCATTTAACGACTCTACTAAAGCCTATACGGGATTATAAAAAGAATCCCGCTCAACAGGAGTAAATCCTGCCGAAGATATAA
>JASEIZ010000248.1 GCA_030017395.1 Desulfobacterales bacterium
TTAACTTTCTGACAAAAACCGCCAGTGTTGAAAAACCAGCGCTTCTTAGAGGTCTTAGACTGCTTTCAGCAGACGGATTGATCACATATATACCACCGGCCGCGGGTCGTGACCTCAATATATTGCGTCCCCAGGCGACCTTTGAGGAGTTGAAAATAGACTTTGAGCTCCTTGAGAAAAGAAAACACAATGATCTGGAAAAACTAAAAGAGGTGGTGACTTACGGGTATTTTGGAGGGTGCAGATGGGATTTTCTCCTCTCCTATTTCGGAGACGACAGCGCAACAGAACAGTGCGGGTCCTGCGATAACTGCATTCAAAGAAAGCTAAAAAGGACAGATACAAATAAGGGGCAAGAGGAAACAACAATCCTTAAAATATTAAGCTGCGTTGCGCGTATGCAGGGCCGGTTTGGCCGGACACGTGTGGCGCAAGTCCTTACCGGAGCTGCGAGGAAATGGATAACCTCGCAGGGAATGAACCGGCTTTCCACATATGGCCTGCTGTCTGGTTTCACACAGGAAGATGTTCTTGATCTTATCGACCAGTTAGACAGGCAGGGATGTTTTATTCGCAAAGGAGATCGTCTTTATCCGATTATAGGCCTCAGTAAAAAAGGAATTCAGGTGATGAAAAAAGAGGAGAAAGCATTTGTGAATCTGCCGGAAATTAAAAAACCGGTCAGAACCTTCGCAGAGGTAGCCACAGATTTTTCTCCGGACCTCTATGAACTGTTGCGTCAAAAAAGAGAAAAGCTTGGGATGGCGCAAGGGATTCCACTGTTTTTGGTAGCCTCAAACCGGACGCTGAAAGAGATGGCGGCATCAGCGCCGAAAAACGTGACCGAACTTCTTCATGTGCACGGAATCGGGCCGGCTAAAATAGAAAAATACGGGCAGGATTTTTTAGATGTTATTTTAGAATATTATGATACAGTAAAATAAATTAAAGAGGATTCGTAACTATTCAGCCACAGATTTACACAGATAAACGCAGGCAGGTTTAAATACAAGTAACTGATAACCGACAACCGTGAACCCACAACCGCAATCCTCCTAACAAGAAACATTTGAGAGGTTTGCTTCAAACACTGAGAGCGGAAAACCGGTTTGAGGTTTTGAAAGTTCGAATTTTGTTTGGTATTCTTAATGTATTTGTAGTTCGACGAGAAGTTGCGTATTTTGACGGATAACATTACAAGGGTGATTATATTCGGATTCGTATAATTACTTGTTTTCATAGGAAAATATCTACTTAATCAAAGATTTTAGTAAAAAATTAATTGGAGGTATTATGATGTCAGCTACATTGCCACTTGAAAAAATGTCAATTTCCGACAAAATTTCAACCATGGAACTTTTGTGGGAGGATATCTGCAGAAATGTCCCTGAGTTTACTTCACCAAAATGGCATGGAGACATATTGAAAAAAAGAGAAGAAAGTCTAAAACAAGGAAAAGATGAGTTTGAAGATTGGGAAAAAGCCAAGAAAGACATTTGGAATGCTATTTCATGAAGATAAAAATCTTAAAATCCGCAAAAAATGATTTGAGAGAAGGATTTTATTTTTACGAATTTCAGCAAACAGGCTTGGGAACATACTTTCTTGAAACCCTTTCTTCAGATATTGAGTCCCTCAAATTATTTGCTGGAACACACAGTATTCATTTTGAAAAATATTATCGGCTTCTTTCTAAGAGATTCCCCTTTGCTGTTTATTATCAACTCAACAAAAAACGAAATCAGGGTTTATGCTGTGGTTGACTGCCGAAGAAATCCTGCATGGATAAGAAATAAATTCAAATGAGAACAAACGGATGCACTTGACCGGGAACAACCACCCGGTTTTTTCTTCGATTATCCCCAGCGAGCGCATCCCGCGTTGCTTGTCGGAGCAAAGCGGATATCCCGTTCCAGCGGGGCGGCGTGGAGCTTCAAAAAACCGTGAACCGACAACCGTGAACCAGTATTTTTATTAAAGGAGAATATTATGGCTTTTGAACCGGAAAAAGATAAAATTTTAAAAAAGTGGAAATGCGAAGACACGGGACTTGTTGTTTCTATTAACCAGTATGGCGATGGCCGGCCGAAACTTCAGATAGGCCCGAGAATGCTGAAAAAACAGGATGGCTCGGACAGAGCGCCTGTAAAAGCGGGACGTCTTGCTGTTGAGGATTTGCTGTGGTTTTATGAAATTATTGATGAAGTAAAGGATGAACTCACGCGGCTGGTAAAGCCGGAATGACTGCATAACCGATGACAAAACACGACGCAATTGTTAGACCTGTGAGAGGGAAAAACTCTCCGCAACTTGGTGATTATGCCGTGATGGCGGCTGGTGAACCTGATTTGCGTATGCTTTGCGGCAAAATGAATTTAGAGAAAGATCGTTTTATAAAGCTGTTTATGAGCAGGTTATATGTCAATGACGGGCAAACCGAAAACCTTGCGCTTGCAGGCCCGTTTGTCGGCGCTCCATATGCCGCAATGATTCTTGAAACATTAATTGCCTGGGGCGCGCGAAAAATTCTATTTTTCGGCTGGTGCGGAGCGGTTTCCACTGATATCAAAATCGGAGATATTATTATTCCAACAGGCGCTATTATTGATGAAGGGACATCAAAACACTATAGGAAGAGTAGGAACTTTTGTGTCGGACCGACGGGCCATATAACCGAAAAAATAAAGGACGCTTTAAGTCAAGGAGACATCTGCTTTCGCACGGGCCTTATATGGTCTACCGACGCTGTTTACAGGGAGACCTGCGAAAAAGTTAAGTATTATCAAAGCAAGAATGCATTGGCGGTTGATATGGAGCTATCCGCTCTTTTTACTGTGGGAAACTTTCGGGAAGTCGAGGTTGGAGCGGTTCTTGTTGTTTCCGATGAAATATCGAGATGTAAACAGGTACCAGGGTTTAGCAGGCAATGCTTTAAAAAAAGCCGCGGGGATGTATGCGAAGCAATAAGCAGCATGTGCCTCAGGAAAACAATATAAGTCTTACACCTAAAGCCAATAAAACGTAATTATTCAGGGGGTACACTGCTAATTCAAAGAGTTTATTCACCGCAAAGCCGCAAAGAACGCAAA
>JASEIZ010000249.1 GCA_030017395.1 Desulfobacterales bacterium
AAGCATGAAGGCCAAATTTCCAATTTCTATTTTCTAATTTCAACGTTCCGTGAACACTTACAGATAAATTATATGTCAACTATGGTTTCAGCAATTATTGTGGCTGCCGGTAAAGGCGTCAGGATGAATGATAAACTGCGCAAGCAGTATCTTTTGCTTGCGGGCCGTCCGATTTTGGCTTATAGCCTGATGGCTTTTGATTCATGCAATTTAATAGATTGTATCATTCTTGTTGTTCCCCAAAAAGATATTGATTATTGCTGGAAAAATATTGTTGCCCCTCTAAAGCTTCGCAAAAAGATTGATCTTGTGCCGGGTGGAGAAAAACGTCAGGATTCCGTATATAACGGCCTTATGGCAGCAGATAAAGATGCTGCGGAAATAGTTGTTATCCATGATGGTGTGCGGCCCTTTGTTTCTCAGGAGCAGGCAGCGGCATGCATAGCAGGCGCAAAAGAGTATGGAGCATGCATCCTCGGCATTCCTATAGACGACACCTTAAAGCAGGTAAACACCTCCGGTTTTATATGCAGCACGCTTAAAAGAGATAATATATTGCTTGCACAGACTCCGCAGGCTTTTAAATATGATCTGATAATTAAAGCCCATGAAAATGCAAAAAGGAAAGGCTTTGCATGCACAGATGATGCATCACTCGTGGAAATACTCGGGGGAAAAGTTAAAATAGTTTATGGCAGCAAACGGAATATAAAAATTACAAGCAGGGAAGATCTTATTTTTGCAGAAGCATTAATTTAATAAAAAGATGAACATCGAACATCGAACGTTCGATGTTCGATGTTCATCTTTTAAGTCCGCTCGCAGTTGCGCTAACTTGATTGCAGTACATATTTTGTCGGATCCGGTATGCCCGCCTTTTTAAAGCCCTGCCTTCTTAAGATACAGCTGTCGCACTTTCCGCATGCCAGGTTTTCCAAAGAAGGATCATAGCAACTGTGAGTTAAGGAATAATCAACTCCAAGTTCAAGCCCTTTTTTTATAATCTGCTCTTTGGTCATATTAATCAGCGGAGTTCTTATCTTTATTTTTGTAAGCCCTTCCACTCCTGCCTTTGTAGCAAGATTTGCCATTTGTTCAAAGGCTTTTATGTATTCAGGCCGGCAGTCAGGGTATCCGCTGTAGTCGACAGCGTTGACGCCGATAAATATATCGGATGAAAGAAGAACCTCTGCCAAAGCAAGGGCATAGGAAAGGAAGATTGTATTTCGCGCGGGCACATAAGTAACAGGGATTTGTTTTCCTATCTGCTTTATATCTTTTGTTTTTGGCACATCAATGTTGTCGGTAAGTGCTGAAGCGCCGATAATTTTAAGATCTATATATATTACAAGATGCTTTGCGACATTAAAGGTATCCGCCACTTTTTTAGCTGCCTGCAGCTCAAAAGCATGGCGCTGTCCATAGAAAAAAGTTAAAGCATGTATTTCAAAACCTTCATGCTTTGCAATGGCCAGAATGGTCGTTGAATCAAGACCGCCGCTAAGCAGGACAACCGCTTTTTTTCTTACAATCATAAGTCTCTCAATGTTAATAGGATAGAGAATAGAGGAAACAGGATAGAGGATAGCACAAATCGATAGGCATTTCCTCTTTCCTATATTCTATTTCCTATTTTCTACATAGTTTTTCAGGCCAGATTATTTTATGTATTTGAAGATGAAGCCGAACATTTAGATTGTCCTCGAGTATCCACTTTGCAAGATTGGCATAGGTAATTCCCCCGTAAACAGGAGAAAACAGTATGTTTTTTTCAGGAAGTTCGGACGGTATCATCTTTATTATATTTTTGGCGTATTCATAATCCTTACGGTTTCCGATTATAAGTTTGACCTGGTCTTTTTGATTTAGCCTTTTAAGATTTTCAAGATCATTCCTGTCGGTTTCACCGCTGGTTGGGCATTTAATGTCCACGATTTTTATGCATCGCTTATCAACCAAGCTTATATCAAACGTTCCATTTGTTTCCAGCAGAACCTCATATTCTTTTTCAATGAGTTTTGATATAAGCAGAGGCGTATCATGCTGAAGCAACGGTTCTCCGCCTGTAATTTCAACGAGCTGGCAATGATAGTTTGCGACCTTCTGAAGAATTTCGGATAATTCCATCTCTATTCCTTCTTCATAAGCATAGCGGGTGTCGCAGTAGATGCATCTTAAATTACATCCGGTAAGCCTTACGAAAACACACGGAAGCCCATTGTATAAAGATTCACCCTGAATGCTGTAAAATATTTCATTAATTAAAAGAGTCATGGCGGTTTTCTTCCGGGTTGACTTTATATAAAACAATGTATTAATTTTGAAGCAAATCAAATTAATTACACGAAGAACACGAAGGATTTTTTCTTTATCTTAGCTTGCTTCGCGCCATTCGTGGTAAACTTATTATATAATATTAACAGTTAACCTAAATGAAAACAATAAGTATACTAAAAAATACTGTTCAGGAATATGCTTGGGGGTCTTATACCGCCATTGCCGAGCTTCTTGGCGAAAAATCTCCTTCTGATATGCCCCAGGCCGAATTTTGGATGGGAGCGCATCCAAAAGCCCCTTCCATGGTCAAATGTGTCGGCAAATGGGTATCTTTGCTGAAATTGATCGAGAATAATCCTGAAGATATTCTTGGAAGGGAGGCGGCGCAAAAATTTAACAACACCCTCCCGTATCTGTTCAAGGTTCTTGCAGCGGCAAAACCTCTTTCCATACAGGCCCATCCGAACAAAATACAGGCAGTCAAAGGCTTTGAAAAAGAAAACAGGCTTGGGATTCCAATAGATGCTTCCGGCAGAAATTATAAAGATGACAACCACAAGCCGGAATGCATATGTGCGCTTACCCATTTCTGGGCATTGAACGGGTTTCGCAGGGTTTCTGAGATTCTATCGCTTATGGAAAGAATCTGCCCGCAGTATTTAGCTGAAGAGCTTGACAAACTTCGAAACCAGCCGGATAAGCAAGGGCTAAAAATTTTTTTCACCGCTCTTTTAACTATGGAACCCGAGCGAAAAAAGCATGTTATAGATGATGTGCTGAAAAATGCGCGCAGATTTTCAGAAGATGACA
>JASEIZ010000024.1:0-2421 GCA_030017395.1 Desulfobacterales bacterium
CTTTCGCCGGAATGACGGAAAAGAGAACTTTTCGACTTTTTACGAATTCATCATAATTTACATTTTATCAATAAACTTATATTTAATCAAATTACGTGCCGCAAGAAATTATGTCGGATATCTTCAATTTCAGGAGTGAATGGCTATCGTGGGATAAATGCCCTCAAGCGGTCCGCGTGGATATGGCTGTATAATATTAAAGGAGATATCCCGCCCCATCTGGGCATGGCCTTTGTTTTTACTACCGTCAAAATACGCCCCGTTTGTTTCCAGTATATGTTCAATCCGATCCTTAAAGGCATTTACAAATGCCGATCCACTGCCCTTAAAACGCATTAAGCCCCGGGATAATTCTCCATCAAACAGGGATAACTCTTCAAGAAGAATACTGTGTTTTTCAACATCTTTTCGGTTTCTGATCAAGCCCCACACAAGATGTTTTGGAGGAATATCAAGGGGTTCTTTAAGGTCTATAATTGCGTGAGGCATTATAATGCTTTCTTTTCCGATGGTCAAAGGACAATTCGAACTCCCCTGCAAAAACGAATTAAAACCAACAAAAACTTTATTTTCAAGCTGCGCATGAATGATTTTAGCGCCATGGGCGGTCACATTGTTTCCTTCGAGACGAGAATTAATAATATAACAGTTTTCCTGGGCGTTTGTCCCATCTCCGAGCCAGGCGTTTTCAAGATATGCTCTCTGCGCAACAAGGACGTTTTTACCGACATGTGTTTCTCCTTTAACCACAGCATATCTATTAATTGAGGCGCATTCAGAAGTCTTGATTGGAGGCTTGAGATAAACAACAGCGAATAGTTTTTGAAAATCCTTTTTTCGATCTTCTGTAAAGTCAACAAAAACACCGTGTGGTTTCTCGCCGTGCTCAAAAGCAATATAGTTGTTAAGGTCTTTAGAAGGAAAACGATAACTAAAATCAAATATATCTCCATTTCTGATCCGGATCTGCCCTGGTTCAATCCGTTTATTAGATAATTCTCCTGTTTGCAAATAAGCATAAGCTCCGACAACACAATTATGAAGCGTTGTAAGATCAACCGTGCTAAAGGGGCCCAAAAAACATCCATCCGTGGGAGAACCATGAATGTTCGCATAATGCATGGATACTGTACTCAAGATTAAGAACTCTTCAAGATTTTCCGGATTATGAGAATAATTATGAACCAGTGTTTTAATGAGAAAACTGCCTTTAATTCTGATCACTTCATCGTCATACAGCACGATATCTGATCCCTGGTTATGAAATATATCTCCCCGGGTCTTTAGTTCGTCTCCTCTGATATCGCTTTTATACAGGATCGAGTTTTCAACTGCACATTTCCCAAGAAAATAACTTCCCGCAAGGTTGGAGTGCCTGAAATAAAATCCAAGTGGATGAAATGATGTAATTCCGTAAAAAGCATAAGATTTGTTCATTTTATCCAGAGGGATACATTTTCGAATATACGAATCCGCATTAAATCCCTGTGTAAACAGGATAGCATTCATGCGGCTTGCAATCTGACTGATGAGCTTCTCAAGCTGTTTCATGGTTAATGATAACGACCAAATTCAAATCATTTTAATTGCTTATTGATCAAGGATCGTAAAGCTGGCATGACCATCCGCTACATCATGGCATCTTATCATATCCACGAACGAGGACTTCCCTTGGCTTGACGCCATCTGAAGGGCCGACGATTCCCTCCTTTTCCATCATTTCAATAATGCGGGCAGCTCTGTTATATCCTATGCGCAAATGACGCTGAATCATAGATATCGATGCCTGCTTTGTTTCTGTAATAAGTGCTACGGCATCATCATATCTTTCATCATATTCCTGATTATCTGATGCCTCTTTTTCTTTGACAACCATTTCTGTTACAGACAGATCATATTCAGGCTTTTTCTGGTTTTTCAAAAATTCCGTAATTTTTGTAATCTCCCTCTCCGATATTAATGCCCCGTGGATACGTTGAAGACCGGCTGCTCCGGGAGGCACAAAAAGCATATCTCCGTTTCCCAGTAAATTTTCAGCCCCGTTTGAATCAATTATAGTTCTTGAATCGGTCTTGGATGAGACTTGAAAAGAAAGACGGGTAGGAAAATTTGCCTTGATTATGCCGGTCAGCACATCCACCGAAGGCCTCTGGGTAGCAAGCAATAAATGAATCCCAGCTGCTCTGGCCATCTGCGCAAGCCGCGTCAGCGCCACTTCAACATCCCGTGAAGCCGCCATCATAAGATCTGCAAGCTCATCAATTACGATAACGATATACGGCATTTTTTTCAGGCAATCCACTTCTGCTTTTCCGATTTCCTTTTCTACCTTCCTGTTATACTGATTTATGTTTCTTGCTTTTTTTTCGGAAAGCATTTCATATCGCTTTTCCATTTCATGCACAGCCCAGAATAGCGCAT
>JASEIZ010000024.1:2431-16226 GCA_030017395.1 Desulfobacterales bacterium
TAGCTTTTTTGACATTTGTCACCACAGGAATAATAAGGTGCGGAATACCATCATAACTTGAAAGCTCTATCCTTTTTGGATCAATCATAATGAATTTTACATCTTCAGGGTTTGCTTTGTATAATATACTGCAAATCATGGCGTTTAAGCCGACGCTCTTGCCTGTTCCAGTTGCGCCTGCAATTAACAGATGCGGCATGCCATGCAGATCCGACACAACAGGGTTGCCTACAATATCTTTTCCAAGGCAGATGGTCAGGTAAGACTTGGATTTTTCAAAAACAGAGGAGATAATAATTTCCTTAAATCCAACCAGCTCTCTTGTGCTATTCGGGATCTCAATTCCGATTACCGCTTTTCCGGGAATAGGGGCCACGATTCTTATGCTTGTAGCTCGAAGAGCAAGAGCAAGATCGTCTGTTAAGCTGACTATTTTATTAATCTTCACACCAGGAGCAGGCTCGTATTCAAAGGTCGTAACAACAGGTCCGGGTAATATACCGACAACCTTTCCTTTAACGCTAAAATCTTCCAGCTTTTTTTCAAGGAGTTTTGACTGCATTTGTAAATTTTCATCATTAGCGGAAATCGGCGGAGATTGGAGGTCGTCAAGCAATTTGACGGAAGGCAACTGAAATCCTGTTTCACTGCGCATGAATTCAAATACTTCCTGTTTCGGCGCCGGGGCATTTTTAATATGCTTTGCTTCAGGTATTTTGATTTGTATTTTGTTTTCTTTTTTAATTTCATCTTCTTTTTTTATTTTTGAAAGCTTTTTGGCCTTTGCTCTTCGTTCTTTCCATATGACAATCAATGTTTTTATGTGGTTTGAAACAACAATGGCCATTTTCCAGCAGAGCCTTATAAAATTAATAATGGAAAAACCAGTAGCGATAATAAAACCGATTATCCACGCAAGAATTAGTATAATAACGGCGCCTGTGGAATTGGCATATCTTACAAGAAACGATTTCAGCGGAATGCCGATTATGCCACCTGATGAAAATTTACTCCCAAAAATAAGGTAATGGTTTTGTTGAAATGTCAGAAGACTCCCTGTTGTTATAATAAGCAGAATGCCGCCGACTATCGTTAAAACAACCGCTCTACGGGGGTGCTTGCAAAAGAAATGAATGCTTGCAAAAAGCAATAAAATCGGGAGCCAGAATGCTCCCAGCCCAAACAAACCTATAAAAACGCTTGCCGAATGGGATCCAAATACTCCAAAAAGGTTGTGAGTAGAGCCTAAAGCCCTTGCATTGTGAATCGAAGGATCCTCGGGGCTATATGACAAAAGACTGCCCAGCATAAAAATAACCAGAAAAAACAGCAGAATTCCTATGATTTCCTTACGCATAAACCTCTCTTTTATTAGCAGTTCACGGTTATAGGTTCACAGTTCACGGTTTTTTGAAGAACCCTGTAGCAAGGCAAGCTACATGGAATGTTCTGCCTGACGGCAGTGTTTCGCAACGACCGTAAGGAAGTTAGCCTTTTTTAGATTCGCTCGCTAACCCCGCAACCCCGTATAAGAAGGATCTTTGCTTCCGTTTCGACAAGCTGCGAGAAAAGCACTCGCTATTGCGGTTCAATGAACTATGCAACGATTGAAGCATTTTGGATATTGAAAACTGTTTACGGCTCACGGTTGTTTAAGTGAGCTAAAGTTGTTGCTGGTTGTTAGGTTTCAGCTTCTTGCTGTTATGTTTTGATCAACCGTGAACCGATAACTGTAAACCGTAAACGGTCGCCCTTTTTATTATATTTCAATAATAAAGGGAAATATTACAGGATGTCTTTTTATTGTAAAGTAGAAATACTTCCTTAAATCGCTTCGTACCCTCGATCGTATTTTATCGATCCGATCCGGCGTTTCAGGCTCCACTTCTTCTATAATCTCCAAGATAACACACTTGGCATCTTCCAGAAGATGCCCCGTTTCAGTTCCAAAGATAAAACCACGGGAAACAACGTCAGGCCCATATACAACAATCCCTGTTTCTTCATCAAAAGCCATGGTTACAGCAACAATACCATCTTCTGAAAGGATGCGCCTTTCCTTAAGCACGCTCCAGCCAACATCTCCGATGCCTTTGCCATCAATTAGCACGTGGCCTGTCACAACTTTTTCTCGAACTCTTCCCCCATTTTCATCAAATTCAATTATATGGCCGTTTTCAGCAAAAAGTATTCTTTCCTTTGAAACACCTGATTGCTCAGCCAGCCGTGCATGAAGAATTAAATGCCTCAATTCCCCGTGAATCGGAACAAAATATTTCGGCTTTGTCAAATTAATCATCTGCTTTAGGCCTTCTTGAAAAGCGTGGCCAGATACGTGGATATCAGATATTTTCTCATAAATAACATCAGCACCTTGTCTGTAAAGGCTGTTAATAATCTTAGCAATCGCCTTTTCGTTTCCCGGAATGAATTTTGATGAGAGAACAACCGTATCACCCCTCTTGATTGTTAACCGTATATGCCTGCCGGAGGCCATTCTGGACAGGGAGGACATGGGTTCTCCCTGGCTTCCTGTGGTAATTATTACTATTTCATCATCAGGAAAGTCGTTGATTTGCTTAAGATCAATCTCCGTTCCCTTAGGAATGCTAATATAACCAAAATCTTTTGCAATCCTTACATTTGTTTTAATGCTTTTCCCGTCAAAAAGGATCTTTCTGTCTTTTGCCTTTGCAATATCGATTATCTGCTGTATCCTGCTGATGTTAGAGGCAAACAGGGCGACAATTACCCGCCCTTCACCCTGTTCGATAATCTTTGAAAGTGTCTCACCCACCTCCTGGTCTGATATGGCATATCCCTCCCTTTCAACATTTGTTGAATCCGACATAAGCAGCAAAACGCCTTCCTCGCCGCACTGGGCGAACCTGTTTACGTCGGTCATTAAACCGTCAATCGGGGTTTGAGAGATTTTAAAATCACCTGTGTGGACAATAAGACCAAAAGGAGTTTTAATGGCAAGACCCACTCCGCCCACAATGCTGTGACATACACGGATAAACTCGAGTTCAAAAATTCCGAATCTAAGTTTTTCTTGAGGAGAAATTTCATGCAATGATGAGGTTGACAGGACACCATGCTCTTCAAGTTTATGCTTTACGATGCCCAAAGTAAAGGGCGTCCCAAAAACAGGCGCGTTTATTTCCCTCAGCAGATAAGGCAAAGCTCCTATATGATCTTCGTGCGCATGTGTTAAAACAATCCCTGAAAGCTTGTGCTTATGCCGTCTGATATAATCAAAATTGGGGATTACAATGTCAATACCCAGCATATAGTCCTCAGGAAACATTAACCCCGCATCAATCACAAAAAGAGTATCACCATATTCGAAGACCATCATATTCAGGCCGATTTCTCCCAAACCGCCCAATGGTATTATCTTTAACATTACAACCTGTCTCTTTTCTTGTTATAAAATGATTCACAGATGACATATCTGACTTTTTTCAGAAGATCATCCTTTGTCTTCCTGTCATAATCTGCCGATTCAATTGGCTTCTTTATCTCCAGTACTACATTCCCTGGTCTTACAAAAACCCTGTTTTTAAGCATAAGCGGCCATAAACCATGAATAATAACCGGAACAATCGGCACGCCGGAATCAACAGCCAAAATAAAACCACCCTTTTTGAAGGGTATGATAGCTCCATCAGAGCTGCGAGTGCCCTCTGGAAAAATTAAAACCGAAACTCCGTTTCGAATAGTTCTTGCCGCATTGTTTAAGCTTTTAAATGCTGACTTGCGATTGGATCGGTCTATGCTTATATGACCTGCCTTTCCCATGGCATAGCCGAAAACAGGTATTTTGAAAAGTTCCGCTTTTGCAAGCCATCTAAACTGAACAGGAAGACAGGCCTGAAGAATCGGGATATCAAAATTTCCCTGATGGTTGGACATGTATATATAAGATCGGGAAGGGTCTATGTTGGAAAGACCAACAACTTTAACCTTGATACAGCTCACGGCAAGTATAAATCGCGCCCATATTGCCGCAACTTTATTCGGCATATTACTGCTTTTTGTTGTAAAAGAAACAATAATTGCCAGACTACTGAAAAAAATTGTTACAAGCACAACCCATATAGCAATTAACGGTGTTCGTATCATAGAGATATCCGTTGATCATATTTTGATTTCAAGCTTTTCAAATATGGCGTCAACAATTTGGATAAACCAGTTACGCTGTTTTTCCGTTGCATAGCCGATACAGTTGCATCTAATTATATTTTTACTGCGCACCAGAAGTTCGCAGGCCATAATAGTTGGTTCTAAATTAATAGCAAAATAAAATGGCTGACATTTTGTATGCTCTGCCTGGACATTGCTAAGGATGTCCCGACTAAGTGGCATCCAGTAGATACCATCTATACCGGAAGCATCAAGATTCTTATTTAGATAAGTCAGGATCTTTTCATAATCCTCCAGCCTCAGTTCATCAATTACATACTGTTTCATACAATAAAATTATCACAGTTAATTTTTACCTGCAAGACGAATGTTAAATCGAGCATTTTGCAAAGAACTCAAAATGCTTATTAAGATTAAAACAATATTATACTATATATTGTATTTATGCAATAAAATTATACAGTAATTTGTGCTTTTCGCTTTACAAACCAAATGTTTCTTGTTATTTATTTTAAATTTAGGCTCAAATGCTTTTTAAGACCTTAAACCAATAACACAGGAGATTTCCCTGTATGAAACTTAAAAAGTTGGAAATAGCAGGATTTAAATCATTCCCTGATAAAACCTGCGTTGAATTTCATCCCGGTATTTCCGCGATTGTCGGCCCAAATGGTTGCGGTAAAAGCAACATAATTGATGCGTTAAGATGGGTTATGGGAGAACAAAACGTAAAACAACTTCGCGGAAAAGCTATGGAAGATGTCGTGTTTGCCGGTTCAAACGGCAAACCTTCCTTGAATATGGCAGAGGTTGCCCTAACAATTTCCAACGACAATGGCGATGCTCCCGCAGAATTAAAGGACTTTACGGAAATTATGTTAACCAGACGCCTTTACCGGTCAGGTGAGAGCGTTTATTTAATAAACAAACATGTCTGCCGCCTCAAGGACATACATAATATATTTTTGGGAAGCGGCATGGGAGCAAAATCGTACGCTGTAATTCAACAGGGGAATATAGGCGCAATTACTGAAGCAGGGCCTGAAGAAAGAAGGGTTTTTATCGAAGAGGCGGCAGGAGTTACCCGTTATAAAAACCAGAAAAACGAAGCTCTTCGAAAAATATACAGTACCAATCAGAATCTTTTACGTGTCGCAGATATAATTGCTGAAATAAAGCGCCAGATGTCAGGTCTAAAACGTCAGGCAAAAAAGGCCGAGATTTACAAAAACTATCAGCAAAGCATCATGCAGATCGACATTCTAATTGCGCTTCATTATTATGACGATTACACTAAGCAGATAGAAAAAACCGACCTTTTGTTAAAAAGCCTTAATGACACAAATATTGAGCATACATCAAAACTAAAAAAACTTGATGCCGCTATAGAAGAAATTAAATTCCAACACTTACAGAAAGTACAGGAAATTTCGGATCAAAAAGCCCATAAATTTGAGCATCAACGCGGTATAGACAAAATGGAAAACGATCTGAGCCATATCCGCAAAGATATTGAAAGGCTTGGCAGTGAAGTCGGGAAATTTGAGATTAATCATAAAAATTTGGAAGAAAAGAACCAAAATATTTTATCTGAAATCGCTAATGTTGAAAATCAGAATAGAAATCTGAAAGAAGAAATAAAAAACGTTACATATTTATTGGGCAGGAAACAGTCTGCATCAAAAGAAGTTAAAAATAAATTATCAGAACTCAATCAGCAAATAGAATCTTATAAAATAAACCTTATGGACATGGTTGCCAGAGAGGCACGATATAAAAATATTTATCAAAATGCAGTAAACAACAAGGAAAGCCTTAATGAGCGTCTAAAAAGAACCAAGAAGGAAAAGGCTGCTGCAAGCAGCAAGGTAATATCAACACAACAACTGGAAAGCAAAGCCAAGAGCCGGCTTGATTTTTTAACAACTGAAGCTGGAGAAATAAGCAATCGTATTGATGCTATGCAAAAACGACTTGCTGAAAAAAACAATCTGCTTGGCAAACAGATTAAACTGGTACAGACACTGGATATCGAACGTAATAAAGCAAGATCACAATACTTAACCTTAAAGAAAATGGAAGATAACTTTGAGTGGTACAAAGATGGCGTCAGAGCCATAATGAAAGCTCAAAACCAAACATCTGAGGATCAAAGCAGCAAAACACATGAAAACCAGCATAAGCTTGCGGCTGATGCCATCGGTCTTATAGCGGACATTATCGAGACAGAACCTTCCTTTGAAATAGCGGTAGAAGCCGTCCTTGGAGAATCTCTTCAACATATTCTTGTAAAGGATCAAGAAGCAGCACTTTGCTCTATAAAGTATCTTCAATCAACAAGCTCTGGTCGTAGCGGGTTTATTCCGGTTTCATCCATCAAGCAAACAGATTTTAACCATGAAAAAATGCCTGATGTTCAAAAAAGGCTAATAAATCATATTTCCATAAAACAGGGATTTGAAAAAATAATTGAAGTTGTTTTAGGAAATGTAGTCGTTGCTTCTGATATCGAAGAAGCCATAACCGCACATAACAACAATGGTCTATCGCAAACTATCGTTACCAAAAATGGCGATATTATCTCCGGCCATGGAATTATGATCGGTGGAAGCAAAAACAGCGGAATCGGCATCCTTGCGAAAAAACAAAAGATTAAAGAGCTTGATCTGTTGATTAAAAGTTTGGATCAGCAGCTGACAATCGCCCGTAATGACCAAAAAGAACTGGAAACCGAAGTCCGCAAGATCGAAAGCAACATGCAAAAAGAGATAGAGCATAAAAACGCTGTTATGCAAAATGAAATCGAAGCAGAAAAATCTCTTTACATGATAACTGAGGATCTGAAGCATGCCGGCAATCATCTTGAAATCCTATGTCTTGAGCAGGATCAACTTCTGGATGAAGAAAGCAATGTTGATAAAGAAATAGCCAAATATAACAAAGAGCTGTTTGAAATCACAAACAATGTAAAAACCGCTCAGGACAAAGTTACGGAAACATCAAAAAAAATCGACTCGGTATCTTCTGAAATAGAAAATTTTAATCAGAGTATCATTGATCTCAATCTCGAGTTGACGGCTTTAAATGCAAAACAGGAAAACAGCAATAATACTTTAAGACGGCTTGAAGAATTTTCTGGTGACGGAGTAAAGCAACTCAAGCAACTTTCCTTGGAAATTAAACAAAAAAAGCAAAAGATACAGACTTTAAAACAAAAAGTTGTTGAAGATGAACAGAGTCTTTCCATCATGTATGATGACATGGAATCCTTTGAGCAGGCGCTTGAAAGCAATAATGCTGAATATCAAAACATAACTGCCCAACTCCAGAAAAACAACGGCATTATATCCGATATACATAGCAAGCGTGAAGATGTCGTGCAAAAAATCCAAATACTTGAACTTGAGCAATCACAGCGCCATATAAAACAGGATGCCATTTCAAGCCGCCTGACGGAACTTTATCATAAACCTTTTTCACTATTAAGGTCGAATGTATCTGAAGTTTCGGAAATGACCGTGGATAAGATGGAAGACAAGCTTGCAGAGTATAGAAAAAAGATCGCAAATATCGGCGATGTTAATCTTGCGGCTATTAAGGAATATGAGCAGCTCGAAACCCGGTTTGACTTTATGAACAATCAGTATAACGACCTGGTTAAAGCGCTGGAAGATCTTCAAAGTGTAATTAAAAAAATAAACAAAATTACGCAAAAGCGTTTTATTGATACTTTCAATATGATTAATACAAAACTAAGTGAGGTTTTTCCACGGCTTTTTGATGGAGGCTCGGCTCGGCTCATACTTACACATCCAAACGATCTTCTGGAAACAGGGGTGGAGCTGATGGTCCACCCACAAGGGAAAAAACTTACCAGAATAAGCCTTCTTTCCGGAGGAGAAAAAGCCCTTAGCGCTATTGCCTTTATCTTTTCCATATTCTTAATTAAGCCCACATCATTCTGCCTTATGGATGAAATCGATGCACCGCTTGATGATGCCAACATCTTCCGGTTTAATGATCTGCTGAAAATTGTTGGAGCAAAATCTCAGATTATTATGATCACTCATAATAAAAAGACTATGGAATTTGCCGATATGCTGTTCGGTGTCACCATGGAAAAGCAGGGCATTTCCAAGATTGTTTCAGCAAATTTGTCGCAACCAGAATTGATGAACTAGTAAAAAGCATCGACTGTTTAATCACCCAATCAATTGCGGAGCAAATCAGAACTAAGCATGGTTTTTAACAGGTTGAAAAAGAACAAAGATAACCACACGTTGCTAAAGCAAAAAACAAAGGCTAAAGCAGTGGATCAGGCAGGGTCTATCGGTTTTTTTAAGCGCTTAAAACAAGGTCTGGCCAAGACCCGCGAAATTCTTACAACAGATATCGACCAGCTTTTTACAGGCAACAGAAAAGTTGATGCTAATCTGTTAGAAGAGCTTGAAGAAATTCTGATTACCTCTGACATAGGTGTTAGGGCAAGCATGGACATTATAGAGAGCATTGCAAAAAAAACCGCAAAAATATCTGGCCCGGACCAATTAAAATATGCATTGCGAGAGGAAATATTTTCCATTCTTAATACGCATTCGCCGCCCCCATCATCTGGGGAAATTACTTCTAGACCCCATGTTATAATGGTAATAGGTGTTAACGGTGTCGGAAAAACCACTACTATAGGGAAGCTGGCAGCGAAATATGCTGCCGAAGGAAAAAGCGTTCTAATTATCGCTGCTGATACTTTTAGGGCAGCGGCAATAGAACAGCTTTCAATATGGGCCGATAGAGCGGGCGCAGAAATAGTAAAACACAGGGATAATTCGGATCCTGCCGCTGTTGCATATGATGGCATAGAAGCAGCAATTGCCAGAGGGGTTGATATTGTGCTTGTAGATACTGCGGGAAGGCTTCACACAAAGATAAACTTGATGGAAGAGCTTAAAAAGATTAAGCGGACTATTTCTAAAAAGCTTCCTGATGCGCCGCATGAAATTCTGCTTGTACTCGATGCAACAACCGGCCAGAATGCTCTTTCTCAGGCTAAAGTGTTTAACGATGCGCTTGGTGTTACCGGAACTGTTATTACAAAACTTGACGGAACAGCCAAAGGAGGCATGGTCGTCAGCATAAGCAGTTCCCTTTCAATTCAGCTGAAGTATATCGGAATCGGAGAAAAAATCGACGACCTCCGGGAGTTTGATGCAGAGCAGTTTGTTACCGCCCTGTTTTAACTGCAATAGCGAGCAAATTCCCCGTAGCTTGCTGCGGGATTAGCGAGCGAATCTAAAAACAGCTAACTTCCTTACGGTCGCTACGAAGCACTGCCGTCAGGCAGAACATTCCCCGTAGCTTGATCTTCCATTAATTATTAGCGCAATGAATGGCGTGCACGGCCTTACAATATGATCTTTTTTGCTATTTCTGTTCGCATATGCAGCCACAAAGCATATTAACGGCACTGTATGCAAAAAAAATGTTGACATTAATAACAACCTGCTATATTGCCTGCCGTAGTAGGCTAAAAATCGAGCGTTTGGTCATAGTTAATAATAACAGACAAAAATGGGGAGGTAAAATTTATGACAAAGGCTGAATTGGTAGAAAATATGGCAAAAGATGCGGGCATTTCCAAGATTGCGGCTGCCACAGCGCTAAATGCTTTTATGGATAGCGTGACAAAGGCGCTTAAGAAAAAAGACGGCAAGGTTACTCTGGTAGGGTTTGGCACTTTTTCAAAAGCTCGTCGCAAAGCTCGCAAAGGACGCAATCCTCAAACAGGAGCTCCCATCAAAATTAAAGCATGCAGTGTTGTAAAATTCCGCCCAGGCAAAAAACTGAAAAGCGCAATATAAACACAAAAAATCAAGGCAGTTTGTTGAAAATATCTTAATCAAAAAATAAACTGCTTTGATTTTTTTAATAAGCAATTTCAAATTTTTTAAACTCGCCTTTATAATCTTCAAGTTTTATATCCACACTTTTTACGCAGGCAAGCTGAGGGCCTTTTCTGCACCATTCAAGCACCAACTTTACACTTTTTTCATGTCCTTCAAACAGCGCTTCAACATTTCCATCCCTTGTATTTTTCACCCATCCAAAAACCCCTGCATGATCAGCCGCCCGTTTTGTTTCCATTCTAAAAAAAACACCCTGCACCCTGCCGGCAATTACCGCACGAGCTCTAATTTTTTTATCGGGAATAATCTTCTCTTCAGTATTCATTTTTTGTGACTTTTTAGCTTTATAAAACAAGCTGACCGAAATTAGCTTCGGGTATTTTAATCATACCTAAAGCAGGTTAGCGGACAACGCATCTTTCTACCCATGGTTTTGCCAAGGATTTTAGGTGCATCAGTTCGGCATCGCTGTAACTACATTCATCCCCATCGAAAAACTCGGGCCGCAATACTCCGGTGTTCCGGGTTGGCACACCCCTGGCTATTGGCCACTGGCTATTAGCTAAAGGTAGCTTTAGCTTTTGTAGGGCATATAGCTTTGCTCCACTGATAAGCCTGGAAATACTTTCAATAACATCCGAATCTATAAATGGTTTTATACAAGTAGTCCGGAACTCATAATCTATTTTTGACTCCATGATGATCCTTATGCTTGCGATTATATTAGAGCTAACGCTACCTTTAGCTAATAGCCAATAGCCAGTAGCTAAAGGTGCATTTAGCTTAGCAGGGTCTGTTTTAATATCCATTGCAACGTAATCAACAAGACCTTCGTCTATAAGGGTTTGAATAACCAGTGGCCGACTTCCGTTTGTATCAATCTTTACAGGATATCCCATTTGTTTTGTTTTTTTGCACAGCCGGATAAGGTCTTTTTGAATGGTTGGTTCCCCGCCGGAAATAACTACGCCGTCTAAAAACTCCCTGCGGCTTTCAAGAAAATCATAGATACTGTTTTCAGTTATATTAGAAGCAAGAAAGCCTCTTGCAAGATCCGGATTGTGGCAATAGGGACAGGCAAAATTACAACCTGAAAGAAAGAGCACACAACTCATCTTCCCGGGATAATCGATAAGGGAATTTTTTTGCAAACCACCTACAACCATAACTTATGCCACCTTAAACATTTTTCTCATCTTAAACTCAGCCTGTTTACCGTTGTTCCACTGTTTTACAGGTCGCAAATAGCCTACCACCCTGGAGTAGACTTCGGTCTTCTGTTTACAAACAGGACATATTTCCTGCTCGCCATTCAAATACCCGTGTGACGAACATACGCTGAAGGTTGGTGTAAGCGTAAAATATGGGAGCCGGAAATTATTGGATACCTTTTTGACCAGACTTTTAATAGCCGTAGTGTCGTTTACCAGTTCTCCGAGGAAGATATGAAGCACAGTGCCTCCGGTATATTTTGCCTGTAGCTTCTCCTGGAGTATCAGGGCCTCGAAAATATCATCCGTATAGTTGACGGGAAGCTGGGTAGAGTTTGTATAGTATGGGGCTCCCCCTTGCTGGTAGTTATTTTCATTGGCGCAAATAATTTCAGGGAACTTTTTTTTATCGAGCAACGAGAGGCGATATGATGTCCCTTCTGCCGGTGTTGCCTCCAGATTAAACAGTTCGCCTGTTTCCTGCTGTATCTGTGCTATCATGTCACGGATAAAATCCATCACCTTTAGTGAAAACTCCTGACCATGTTTACTGGTAATATCTTCGCCTAAAAAGTTTAAACATGCTTCATTCATGCCTATAATTCCGATAGTGGAAAAATGGTTTTCCCAGTAAAGACCGGTGTTGTTTTTAATTTCTCTTAAATAAAATTTTGTGTAAGGATAGAGGTTTCTATCTGTAAATTTTTCAAGAATCTTTCTTTTTATAGACAGGCTTTCCTTTGCAAGAAGTATTATCTTTGTTAAACGATCAAAGAAGTCCTTTTCGTTTTGAGCCAAATATCCTATGCGCGGCAGATTTATAGTTACCACCCCAATCGATCCTGTAAGGGGGTTTGCCCCAAACAGACCACCACCTCTTTTTAAAAGCTCTCTCTTGTCAAGTCGCAACCGGCAACACATTGACCTGGCATCTTCAGGCGACATGTCTGAATTTACAAAATTTGAAAAATAAGGGATCCCATACTTGCCGGTCATTTTCCAGATTGGTTCAAAATCAGGATTATTCCAGTCAAAATCTGCTGTGATGTTATAGGTCGGAATAGGAAATGTAAAAACCCTCCCTTTTGCATCCCCTTCCATCATTACCTCAGCAAAAGCTTTGTTTAGCATATCCATTTCCGGCTGGAAGTCCGAGTATGTCTCATCCTTTTCAATGCCGCCTATGATTACAGGATGATCTTTTAGAATAGAAGGCACGTGAAGATCCATAGTAATGTTGGTAAATGGGGTCTGAAATCCTACACGTGTCGGTATATTAATATTGAAAACAAACTCCTGCAAAGACTGTTTTATCTCTTTATAACCCAAGTTGTCATACCGGATAAAGGGGGCTAAGAGGGTGTCAAAACTTGAAATGGCCTGGGCACCCGCTGCTTCGCCTTGCAATGTATAGAAAAAGTTTACGATTTGCCCTAAAGCCGATCTAAGATGTTTTGGCGCGGCGCTTTCCACCTTGCCTTTAACTCCTTTGAATCCCTGCTTTAGAATATCTTCCAGATCCCATCCAACACAATAAATTGAAAGCAGGCTCAGATCATGTATGTGAAGATCTCCGCTTTTATGGGCATGCCTGAATTCAGGAGGATATATGCGGTTAAGCCAGTATTCTTTTGTAATATCGGATGATATATAATTGTTAAGCCCCTGGAGAGAATAGCACATGTTGCTGTTTTCCTTGATTTTCCAGTCTAATTTCTGGATATAGGTATCAACAAGATCAACATTTGCTTTTGTTGCAATGTTTCTTATCTGTGCATGCTGTTCCCTGTATAGAATATAGGCTTTGGCAGTTTTATAAAATGGAGAATCAAGCAACACCCTTTCAACGATATCCTGTATTTCTTCCACTTCGGGAGCAGGCTCAAGGTTGAGTTCATGGGCTAAGGTCAGAACTCGAAGGGTCAGCTTTTTTGCTTCTTTTTCCCCGAATTCTTCTGTTGCGTTGCCGGCCTTGGCAATTGCGGCTGTAATCTTTGATGAATCAAATTTTACTATCCTTTTATCCCGTTTTTTTATCTTTTCAAACACGTTTAATTTCCTTTCCGATAATTTAAGTTTTTTCGTAATAATGCTGCTGCAAAGCTTGCTATATTGAAGTAAGCCTTGAATAAAAATTAAAAAGGCTATACTCATTTTGATTTTGGTTACAGTAAGTTGGTTGGTAATCCAGAATCAGAAAAGGAGCATAGCCATGAAATCTAATAAAACTGAAAAAATTAAAACAATCAACAAAAAAACACTTATTGCTGCTTTGGATATTGGTAAAAACGTTCATTATGCTTATTTCAGAACTCCTAAAAATAAGGATATTAAACCGTTCCCGATTTATAACACCGGTCAAAGCTTTAAAAAATTCTGGGAAAAACTTTGCAGGTTTAAAGAAGAGCACATGCTTGACGAGGTTGTAATCGGATTTGAGTCTACAGGACCATATGCGGAACCGATAACTAATTATTTGAGAAAGAAGCCGGTTAATCTGGTTCAGGTGAACCCGATGCATACTAAAAGAAT
>JASEIZ010000250.1 GCA_030017395.1 Desulfobacterales bacterium
CACAAGAGGCCACAAAGACTTTTAGCTTTGTGGCTTTTTTATTTGTGTCCTTCTGAAAGTTCAATTCATACATAAGGAGGTACACAACTGATGGAAGGAACAGTAAAGTGGTTCAACGATTCAAAGGGTTTTGGCTTTATCACAAGCGAAGACGGCAGTGATGTATTTGTCCACCATACATCCATCCAAGGCAACGGGTTCAAATCCCTTGCCGAGGGTGACAGGGTCAGCTTTGATACCGAAAAAGGCCCTAAGGGTCCCAAGGCAATCAACGTTACAAAAATTTAGTTTACTGACAATTAACTAAAGAAGGCCCCTTGCGAAGAGCAGGGGCTTTTCTTTTGAGGAGTTCAAGGAATTTATGGAATTTAAGACATTTGATTTTCACCCCCTGGTCGAAGCAGGGATCAAGGCCGAAGGCTATATTATGCCGACGCCTATTCAACAGCAGGCGATCCCGCTGCTCCTTAATGGCCGTGATATTATGGGACTGGCACAAACCGGCACCGGAAAAACAGCCGCCTTTGTGCTGCCTATCCTGCACCGGCTGCTTCAAGAAGGGGGCCGCAGGCACGTTCGGGCGCTTATTGTCGCTCCCACACGGGAGCTGGCTGAACAGATTCACGAGGCAATCTGCAGTCTGGGAGGGCGAACAGGACTTAGAAGTGTTACTGTCTATGGCGGTGTAGGTTTTAATCCGCAAGTGGAAAAGATAAAACGCGGCGCCGAAATTGTCGTGGCCTGCCCGGGCAGGCTTCTTGATCACATTGGCGAGGGCACCATCGATCTCTCAAAGGTAGAGATGTTGGTTCTCGACGAGGCCGACCATATGTTCGACATGGGCTTTTTACCCGACATTCGACGAATCCTGAGGCATCTCCCGCAGAAACGGCAGACTATGCTTTTTTCGGCTACTATGCCCCAGGAGATACGGCATCTGGCCAAGGACGTGCTGAACAATCCGGTTACAATACAGGTTGACGTTACCGCACCCGCTCTTACCGTCAGCCATGCTGTCTACCCGGTAGCCCAGCATCTGAAAACGCTCCTGCTCATTGAGCTGTTGCGACATACCGACACCGAGTCCGTATTGATATTCACCCGTACTAAACACCGGGCCAAGCGTGTGGGTGAACAACTGATCAAAAACGGCTACCGTGCAACCTCTTTGCAGGGTAACCTATCGCAGGCGCGGCGACAGGCCGCGATGAACGGTTTCCGTAACGGCACTTTTCAGATTTTGGTGGCGACTGACATTGCCGCGCGCGGGATCGACGTGACCCATATATCCCATGTTATCAATTACGATATCCCAGCCACAACTGATGACTATATTCACCGCATAGGCAGGACCGGTCGCGCCGCACGAAGCGGTGATGCGTATACCTTGGTGACAAATGACGATGACGATATGGTGCGCTCCATCGAGAGGATACTCGGCAGTACCATCGAGCGCCGTACTATAACAGACTTCAACTACGATGTCTCAGCACCGCAGAAGGATAAGGAGTTTGCCCGGCCGCCGCAGCAACCCAGACCGGCAGGCACGTCTTACGGGGCGAAGGAAGTCATCAGACAAAAAACAGTGCGTGGTTCGAGGTAAATAAGGGATTAATTAATAAGAGCTTATGGATTCCGGTGTTTCAAAGAACTCTTCGGGCAGTTCTATCTCTTTCGTCTCCTTCTCTTTTTTTGTCTCTTTGGTCGTCATGTCCGAAACAGGGGTTTCTGAAGTCTGCGACCTTACTATCGGAACAAAATTTCCCTTATAGTCGATAATGCCTATCTCGACGGCATATTCGCCTTCAGGGGCTACGGCGAGGAAGTGTTCGCCGATCCTTTCTGAAATAGGGGTGTAGAAAAATGCCTTTGTCTTTAAATTCGTTACCTTAATGTTGAGGCTGCCTATGTACTGAGATAAGGTCTTCTCGGTAATCTCCCAATAGACGTATAATTGCCTGGGTGTAACAGGCATGGAGACTACTTTGTCCGCATCGTATCCCACCGGCAGAGGAGGCATTTCCTCATATTTTTCCGGCGGTAGAGGCTTTCTTTCTTCGGTCGTCATTGGTTTTTCTGCTTTTGAGGCCTCTTTTATAGGCTCAATTTTCTTTATTGCCTTTTTTATCTTTTCAGGCGCAGGTTTTCCTACGGCTTTAGCTTTAGGCTTGCTTATGACCTTAATGATATTGGCTTTTTTAAGACCGCTCTTTAAAGCGATACCGAGTTCTTTTGCCAGTGTTTTGAGTTCTGCTATTGTTAATTCTTCAAGGGGTCTTTTTATTTCCTTTTTTTGGGGTTTTACAGCTTTTTTTACGGCAGGCTTTGCGACTTTTTTTGCCGCCTTTTTAGTGGCCTCTTTCACACCAGCTTTCTTTGCAGGCTTTTTGAGAACAGCTTTTGCGACAGTCTTTTTAGCTGTCTTTTTCTTTGCTGTTGCAGGTTTTGCTTTCTCTGTTTTTACCTTTTTCTCGGGCTTCTCAGGGACTGTCTTTATTTTTTTAGCTGTTATTTTTTTTATGGCCTTTTTAGGGGTAACCGCTTTTTTTGTTCTCGTGGCTTTTTTTGCCGGGGTTTTCTTTTCTGGCTTTAATGGTTTTCCGGAGAGAGTTGCTTTTTTTGCAGCCTTTTCCTTTGAAATGCCTTTTTTGGCCGTCTTCTGCTTTTTCATATCAGCCCCCCAATGAGCAATTTAGCTAATTATATAACAAAATAGATTTTTGTTGTATACTAATGCGCCTCTGCCCAATTTTTGCCCCAACCTATATCCACCTTTAACGGCACTGATAGGGATAGGGCATTTTCCATATCATTCTTAATCAGTTTTTTAGCGGGCTCAAGTTCGGTCTCCGGCACTTCAAATAAAAGTTCGTCATGGATTTGCAGTATCATCCTCATTTTAAGATTTCCTTCTTTGAGCCTTTTCCATATGTTTATCATTGCTATCTTTATTAAATCAGCGGCTGTCCCCTGAATAGGCGTGTTTATTGCGAGCCTTTCTGCTTGCTGCCTGATGTTTGTATTATGGCTGTTTATTTCAGGGATCGGCCTTTTCCTTCCCATAAGCG
>JASEIZ010000251.1 GCA_030017395.1 Desulfobacterales bacterium
TAGTGATAAATGCAACTAAAATACGTCATCGTATTTATGCCAGCGTGTACTTAGTGCCTGGTTTGTGGCCGAACTCCTTTAAAATATGTTACAGGACGATCAAAATAAATGATAAATATAATCTTAAATATACTTGAAGAAAGCATTAACGTTAAAGACAGATTTATTAAAAGCAATATCGATCTTATTGTCAAAGGGGCGGAAAGGCTTGCAACGTGCATTGCATCCGGCAAAAAAATTCTTATTTTCGGTAATGGAGGCAGTGCGGCAGATGCCCAGCATATAGCGGCGGAATTTATCAACAGGTTTCAAATTGAGCGGCCTCCACTTGCCGCTATAGCCCTTACAACCGATACATCTGTAATCACAAGCATTGGGAATGATTATGGTTTTGATGAAATATTTTCAAAACAGATAAACGCGTTGGGCAAAAAGGATGATATTGCATGGGGTATCAGCACGAGCGGGAATTCAGCAAATGTAATAAAGGCTATAGACGCGGCAAAAGAGATCGGCCTTTTTACAATCGGCCTTACAGGACGAGGCGGCAAATTGGCCCAATGCGCTGATATGGTATTTTCTGTGGAATCGGATAAAACAGCAAGGATTCAGGAAGCGCATATTACACTGGGACATATATTTTGCGACATTATAGAAAGAATCATTTTCCCTGAAGAGTTTGTTTAAATGCCTAATTCATTTATACCGATAGAATTAACAAATTTGAAAACATATTCGCTTGCAAATCGAAAAAGCAAAGTATCTGCGGTTGATTTTGCGAAAAAATGGACAAAAGGATCATCTTTTAAGAATTTTCTGGAATCTTTGCCGAATATACTTGCGGGCAGCCATATCAGGGAGATTATCTCTTCGATTGTAACGGCACATAAAACAGATAAAACCATTGTTTTGGCAATGGGCGCCCATGTGATTAAAGTAGGATTGAGTTCTGTAGTAATAGACCTCATGGAACGCGGCATTATTAATGCCGTTGCAATGAATGGAGCGGGGATCATTCATGATTTTGAAATCGCCGTGACAGACCGGACATCGGAAGATGTTGCAGCATCTATTGGAAACGGCAGTTTCGGTATGGCCTCTGAAACCTGCGACTTTTTAAGCAAAGCAATTACGATGGCCGGTAAACAATCAACAGGGCTTGGAGAAGCCGTAGGTATGTCGATTATTGAAAAAAATCTGCGATTTATGGATAAAAGCATCCTTGCGGCAGGAGCCCGTTTAGGCATACCCGTTACAGTGCATGTTGCTATTGGAACAGATATAATTCATATGCACCCCGGCTTTGATGCAGAGGCGGCCGGCGGAGCGAGCCACAGAGATTTCAGAATCCTTGCCTCCGTGATAAGCGGCCTGGATGGAGGGGTTTACCTGAATGTCGGCTCTGCAGTAATAATGCCTGAGGTTTTTTTAAAGGCAATTACACTTGTCAGAAATCTTGGCCATAAAGTGGATAATTTTACAACAGTCAACATGGATTTCATCAAGCAGTACCGTCCCCTGACAAATGTTGTCAACAGGCCTACGGCCAAAGGAGGGCAAGGCTTTAATCTTGTGGGTCATCATGAAATCATGTTGCCCCTTATAGCGGCCGGAGTTATCGAACAAATTTAATCTGAAATGTTTTTATGGCAGAAAAATTATATTTCACCGCTGAGACGCAAAGAACGCAGAGATTAAGGGTTTTTTGTTTTCCGTTCTCTGCGGCTCTGCGGTAAATAAAAAAGATGTAACGATTCTATTTGCAAACAGTTTTTTGCATAATGCTAAAGTATTACAACCAGAGGGAACTATAATGCCGATTTATGAGTATCATTGTAATAATTGTGATGAAAATTTTGAACTACTTATATTTGGGAAGGAACAGCCAATTTGCCCTTCCTGCAAAAACAAAAAGGTAGTAAGATTGATGTCTGCATGCGGATTCATGAGCAAGGGAAGTGGCGGCGAAACTGTAAGGTCATCTGCTGCCGACTCGTCTTGCGGTGGCTGTGCAGCTACCAGTTGTTCAACTTGCGGGCACTGATGAAAAGAAAAATTAAAATTGGAACAAGGGGAAGCAAGCTGGCTCTCTGGCAGGCAGGGTGGGTACAATCGGCGCTTTATAAACAAGATCCCCTTTTGTCTGTTGAAATTAAAATCATAAAAACCAAAGGCGACAAGATTCTCGATGTGCCTCTTTCCATGGTTGGAGGCAAAGGGCTTTTTGTCAAAGAAATAGAGGAAGCTCTTTTAGACGGACGTATTGATGTTGCCGTGCACAGCATGAAAGACATGCCTGCTGAAATACCGGAGGGACTGTGCATAGGCGCAATTCCTCAGCGTGAAATATCGCAGGATATTTTGATATCTCAAAAAGGACTTTCTTTTTCAGAACTGGCGAACATGGCCGTTATAGGAACCAGCAGTCTTCGTCGCAGCGCCCAGCTTCTGCATGCAAGACCGGATATCAAAATACTACCCCTTAGAGGCAACCTTGACACCCGCCTTAAAAAGCTTGAATCAGGCGATATGGATGCAATTATAGTGGCTGCGGCAGGGGTAAAAAGGCTTGGCTTTGAACACAAAATCACCGAATACCTTGATGATGATATAATGCTGCCTGCTGTTGGTCAGGGCGCCCTGTGCATTGAAATTAGAGAAAAAGATACAGATATCGCACAGGTTGTTGCCTGCATGGATCATTATCAGTCAAGAAGAATTGTTTCAGGCGAACGGGCATTTTCAAAATGTCTGGAGGGCGGCTGTCAGATTCCGATTGCAGCCCACGGCAGAATTCAAAAAAATGTCTTTACAATAACCGGGCTTGTCGCAACCGTTGATGGAACGACTGTAATAAAGGATACGATTTCAGGCCCTGAAGAAGATTCGGAAAAACTTGGAATAAAACTGGCAAAATCCCTTCTTTCAATGGGCGCAAAGGAAATACTGGAAGATTTGAAGAATAATTTTAACAGCGGTTCAGCCACAGATTTACGCAGATAGTTTTAAATACAAGTAACCGTTCACGGTTCAGAGGTTCAAAGTTCAAAGTTAAATTTCAGCGGGAC